>JBAQJG010000365.1:0-6273 GCA_049300145.1 Chthoniobacterales bacterium
GCGCGATTGCACCTGGCTCGCGTACCAACCCCACTTGCTTCCGTTTCCATTGTTGCCGCCGATCCGGCCGTTGCCCGGTTTATCGCTAAGACCGAAGCTGTCGGGGCCATCGCCTTTAATGCCCGTGCCGAGCGGCGGTTCGTCTTTCGGCGGCGCTTCCTTTGGTTGCTCCTCTTTGATCATCGGCTGCTCCATTCGCTGTTCTTCCTGCGGCGGCGGCGGCGGCGGAGGCGTCATCATCGGCGGCGGAGGGGGCGGGAGGCTCACCATCGTAATCGAATCGCGACGCGACGATCCGCCGCCGCTCGAAGCCAGTTTCGCGACCGCGATGATGCCGGCGAGCACAACGCCGGTGACGACGATCGCAACGCGATATCGCTTTAAAAAACTTTGCGCCGGTGGCTCTGGCTCGTCGTCGAATTCCATCGTGTTATTGTCCGTCGCTATTTGCCTTGCGGCTTTGTCGCCAAACCGACTTGTGAAATTCCGAGCCGGCCGATCACGTCGAGCACGTCCATCACCGCTTGGTATTGGGTCAGGCTGTCGCCGCGAACGACGACGGGGAAGTCAGGCGTCTGCGCTTTCTGGGAATTTAAGCGCTGCTCGAGCTCGGGGATTGTCACCGGAACTGTGTCGAGAAAAATTTTCCCTTCGTTGTTGATCGTGATCGCTTTTGTTTGCGGTTTCGCGAGACTCGGCGAAGTGCTCGCCTTCGGGAGATTTACTTTCAATCCCTGCACTGTCGCCGTCGTCATCAAGATGAAGATGACGAGAAGCACATAAGCCAGATCCAACATCGGTGTGATGTTGATGTCGTCGTATGGTTTGGTGTCGGCTTGAACCTGCATCGTTGGCGATTGTTATCTGGCGCAGTGTTACGCGATTATCTCCAACTCCACCGCGTGTGGCTGGTGACGATGCCGACCGTTGCCGTGGTCGCTGCGTCCGCCGTAGTGCTCGGCAATTTTGGTGACGAACTCGTCAATGAAGACGTGCATGTCGCTCGTGGCGTCTTTCACGCGCGACAATAAATAGTTGTAGCCAAATAAAGCAGGGATCGCGACAATCAGGCCGGCGACGGTTGCGGCAAGCGCCGCGGCGATTCCGGGCGCGATGGCATTCACATTGACGTCGCCTTGTGCGGCAATCGCAGCGAAAGTGATCATGACGCCGACGACTGTGCCTAACAAACCAAGAAATGGTCCGCCGGAGATTGCAATCGTCAGAAGCACCATCAATTGATTGAGCTTTTGGGTTTCGCGCACGAGACCACCATCGAGGCTTGCCCGAATCGCTTGAATTGAGCGGGCCGACAACAGATGCGACTCGGCGGCGCCTTCCATCGCAAGACGGTGCCGGATTTCTTCGGCGCCAATCTTGTAAATGCGATAGACCGACGCAAACTTCACAGTCTGCCGCTCGCGATTGTCGATCCGGCCGCCGAGCGTGATTGCATTCCGTGGATCGCGATGGTCGAGAAAACTCAGATCGGCTGCGACGTGTTTCCAGTCTTTGAAAAACTGGGCATTGCCTTTTGTGACCGCGGTGACATACCGGGCCTTGTTTACCATCACCACCCAGCTGATCGCGGACATCACCACGAGCACGCAGATGACAAGCCAGCCGTCGACCGTCAGCGAACGCAGAATCACGCCGACGTATCCGCCGCTGAACCAGCTCGACTTTATCTCATCATTGGCGAACGTCAGCAACTTCGGAGCTTTGTCCGCGCCCTGACTCAGCGCCGCGAATTTAATGAAACCGGCGGGCCGCGCGACTTTCGACATCTCCAACTCATCCATTTCGCCGGAGAAACCGCCGCCGCCGCCGCCCGGGTCTGCGCCCAGAGATGCTGCGCTATTCGACGCCGGCAGGGCCGCGTTCAGCGTAGCCGCGCGTTGCCCGTTTACATATAGAGTGATGGTCGATCCGGCAGCAGTTACGGCTAGGTGATGCCAGCTATTTGCAGCGATCGACGGCGCTCCTTGTGTTCTCGTTCCGTTGACTTCGACAAACGGAACGCCGTTGTCCGCGCCGATGACAAACACATTGGTGCCATCGCGCCGGCTGAAGATGGTCGCATTCTGCTGCGAAGCTGTGGGTTTGATCCAGGCCGACCACGTGAGCGTGCCACCGTCCGGCCAGATGAGTGATTCCGATGCCGGAATTGTAATTCCGCTGTTGCCATCAAATCGGACACCTGGCCCGATTAGCGCGCCGGAAACGGAAATGCCAGGGGTCTGCGCGTTGTTGCCGTAAGTCGTGGAATCGTGCGGAGGCGCGTTGTTGTCCGCGAAGTGATACACAACAACTGTGTTCACGTCGTACGTTCCTTTCGGGTCGTCGACCCGCGTCGCTTTGCCCCCGCCATTGCTGTAGTACATCCAGAAGCTCGTTTTCGTGCCGGGCTTCAGATCGGGAATCCTTACCCACACGAAAGCTTCATTAAGCAACCCATCGTACTTCTCGACGTGATGCGTCAGCACTGTTTTGTCGTCAGCCGCGAGGAATCGAATGTCGCTGCCATCTTCTTTTGCGTCGGCAAAGCGAAAGTTGCCATCATGTAACCGAATCAGGATTGCAGTTGTTCCGATCGGGTCCGTTATCGGCGCGCCCGCGGTGGACGTGTCGATCTCGATCTTTTTGCGGATCGTCCAGTCGCTGTTCCACCACGCTAACGCATTATTCGTTAGGGAGACAAATGACAAACAAGCGAAAGCGATAAATCCAAAACCGAACCAGGAATTAAATTTCATAGGGTAGAATAGTTGTAGTTCGTCAAAAATCGGCCCAAACGCGGAACGTAGCTCTCAAATCAAATGCCTCGGTTTGTGTCTGGCTGGTTAAGGGAATCGCTACGTCAACAGAGCCGTTGAAGTGATTCCGGAAGCGGATATGGCTGCCGAATCCAACGCTGGCCAGACCGAATGCTGAGTCTTGTTCCGGCAACGGGTCAATTAGGGTGAGGTAGCCGCCATCGGCGAAAACGTAGAACCGCCATTCGTTGGCATCTGGACTCGACGACGGGAGAAATGAAGGGCTGCGCAATTCAACCGAGCCGGCAAACCCGTTGTCGCCCAGTGTTTCCGCTTCGAGATAGCCGCGGACGGTGCCTAAACCGCCACCGGCAAATTGCTCGCTGTTAACCAGGGGTTGACCGGAAACCTGACCCTGTCCCCTGGCAAAGAATTGGAAGCCGCCCGGCAAATCGTGCTGATGTGAGATATCGCTGCGGAGATAAACGAAACTGGAATCCGCCTTGAAGCGATTCCGATCGAGCTCTTGTGAGCTGCTGCCAAGTCCCCGCAGGGTAAAGGTAAGACCGGCGTTTGCATTCGTGACCGACGTTTTCGTTGTCCAGGTCGCGGCGTAGTTCGCGCTAAAAGGATAGTAGGTAATGGGAGCTAGCGTGGTACTGGCCAAAATTGTTGTATCTTGATTAAAATGTTTGTAGTCGAAGCCGAACGTAATGGATTGAAAGAAGTCTGTCCGCGGCGGCAATGTGACGATTGCGCGGGCGCCGATAACTTCACCGCGCCCGGCCTCCGCAATGCTACCAAGGGTTGATACGTTGGACTCTTGTTTGATACCTTGCGCGATTAGGGTCAACCAACTTGGTTCGGCAAATCGCATAACGTAATAACCGGAAAATACCTTTACGTCGTTGATATTTTCGGGTGCGACCTGGATGCTGCCGCCCAGCGAGTGCCCAAGCTGCCAAAGATTGTTGTAGCTGGCAGAGACGTTTAGACGGAGTGGCGTGGTATCGGCGCTGTAACGGTTATTAAGCTCCACGCTCCCATGCAATGGGAAAGTATCCTGCACGTTGAGATCGACATCGACCGTCCCCGGTATCACGCCGGCTTTCAATGACGGAGTGATTCGGCGATCGGGAAGCTGATTGAGTGCGACGACGTCCTGGGTAACGGCGTTAAAATTTGGGACGCCCCCTTCGGCGAGCGACGGCGAAGCCTCTTTAATCTTCTCCAACGAGAAGTAGCGCGATCCATGAACTCGTAAACGGCCTATCGGGCTTTCCATCACCCGCAAAACAATGATGCCGTGAGCGCCCCGCTGCGGCGGCACGCTCACCGATACAGTCTGATACCCTTTTGCCTGATAAGCTTTCTCTAAGGCAGCGCGTGCTTGTTCTATGTCTTCCGGCCCGCGGCCGGATCCTAGAAACGGATAAACGGCGTCTTCTACCTCGATTTGGCGCAGCTTATGGACACCACGAACCCGATACTCCTTAATAAAGAGATGACCAACAGCTGAGGTTCGGGTTTCCGGGGCCTGTGCCTCGGGGTGAGCAGTGCTGGTTGTAACAGCCGGCTGCTCGGGTTCGGCGCCGAGTACAACCGAAGAAATGTAAAGAACAGTCACCATAACAATATCTACGACCCGAAGAACTCTCAGGCTCGCGTATGACTGCCACCGGACTGACTTGAATCGGAGTGAAACACGCATGCCATCGGTTCGGCCCAATTGTTACCATTGACCCGATGGCCGACCAATCTTCTGATTGTTACATTTGCGTGACAGGTATTATCAACAGGAGGAGGATTATCCTCTGTAAGCAACGGGGCGAACGGAATGTGACAATATCGTCACGTGAAATCGAGCGGGTGCTAGAAAACCTGGACGCGCTCCCGTTTTGACGCTCAAACTGGGGGCAGTTAATTACTAGATCGGCTCTCATGTCCCTTTTTTCGCGATACCTTGGACTTCTTTCCCCGCTTGTAGCGTTAGAACTCATGCTGTCGAGCGCAGCCGCACAAACGACCACCCACGGTAAAACCCCGCAAGCAACCGTCCACTATAACGATGGGGATTTGTTCCTGGGGTTCCGTTCTACCGATGGAACACAGGATTATCTGGTGAACATCGGACAACCCGACCAATTCGTAAATGCGAATGGGACGTTTGTCGTTACAAATCAGATTATCACAGACTTGAATGGGGTCTTTGGGCAAGACTGGTATACCCGTATCGACCCCAATACCGGCAACTACGCTGTCCTTTGGGCGGTAGTCGGCGGGCGCTTGGTGGCGAATGGTGCGGATCCCGCTAACACACTCTACGCTACGAATCCAAATCCGACTCCATGGCCGCGTCGTTCCAATAGTAACCAAGCGTCGACAACGAGTCTCACCGATGCCATGGGCACCACCTACGATGGTAACATGTCGACGAACAACAATCCCAACGCCATCATCCAAGCGGATGCCAGTGCGAATAGCTACGCCTCCTTCCAACCCGGTGGGCCTAATTCAATGGGTATTAGCTTTCAAGAATGGAATCCTTCAATTGAAGGGTTTCCAAACACAGCGCTAGGCCTGGATCGGATCGTTCCCGCCACTGGCAACCCTCCAAGTCAATTACTGGGCACGTTAACTTTGAGCTCGTCCGGGGTTCTCACCTTTTGCCCTGTGGGCAGCCCTTGCCCAACACCAACGCCAATACCAACCCCAACACCAACGCCAATACCAACGCCAACACCAACGCCAACGCCGACGCCAACACCGACTCCAATTCCGATTCCGCCGGCCGTCATAACTAATCCGGCGACGGGCGTCGCGAGTTTTTCGGCTACAGTCAATGGTTTACTCGATCCAGGTGGATCGACCACGACTGTTCATTTCCAGTATGGCCCGACGGCCAGTTACGGGTTCACCACCCCCGTCCAGACTCAGACTGGGAATACGGCCCGGACTATCAGTGCCAATATTATTGGCTTAGGTGCGAGCCACATTTATCATTTCCGAATTGTAGCCCATAACAGCGGTGGCACTAGTGTCGGCAGCGACCGGACCTTTACTACGCTTAGCGCAACCGGCGCCCCCGTCGTCACGACCAGTGCGGCGACCACTGTGGCTAGTTTTTCAACCACGCTCAATGGCTCACTCGATCCGCATGGGTTAGCCACGACCATTCATTTCCAGTACGGCACGACGACCAGCTACGGGCACACCACCGCCGCCCAGAGTCAAACTGGGAGCACGTACCGGAATGTCAGTGCCAACATCAGCGGCTTAAGTGCGAGCCACATTTATCATTTCCGAATTGTAGCCACCAACAGCGGCGGCACCAGGTACAGCAGCGACAGGACCTTTACCACGCTTAGCCCAACCGGCGCTCCCGTCGCCACGACCAACGCGGCGACGAATGTGGCTAGTTTTTCAGCCACGCTCAATGGCTCACTCGATCCGCATGGGTTAACCACGACTGTTCACTTCCAGTATGGCACAACCACCAGCTACGGGCTGACCGCTT
>JBAQJG010000366.1:0-1683 GCA_049300145.1 Chthoniobacterales bacterium
TGGTTGGCGTGCCCTTTTTGGCTCCATGGAGTTCGTAAAGTCGGTGTACCTCGTCCGCGCTACGGATCGGCTGGCCGAATTTGAGCGATGTGAGCTTGCGAATCACCCAATTACCAAAAACAAGGCAAAGCAAGAACGCCGTGATCGCAGCGCAAACAGCTCGAAATGAGACATACTGGAAAACGTTAAATCCTCCGGCGATCGCGTTTGGCCCCTGGCTCAGGTAATACAAATAGAACATCATGCGGACCTCCACTTCGCTTGACTCTTTGCAGCTTCAAGCCCGGCCACGATGCGATCCATGGCAGAGGAAAGACTTCCCTTCACGAGCAGAAGGTCACCGGGTTCCAGATAGTCGAGCAGCGCTTCTATCGCTTGCTCGTGGGTCTTTGCCTGTTGCGTGGATTTCAGGCCTGCCGAGGTGGCCGCTTCCGCCATCAGCCCGGCTTCATCGCCTACGGTAATAAGATGGTCGAATTCGCATTCCACCACCGCTCGGCCCACCCGGCGGTGACTGACTTCAGACTGTTCCCCAAGTTCCCCCATCCGGCCAAGCGCCGCTACGCGACGCCCTTTAACTCCAAAATGGGCCGCGGTCCTGAGCGCTGCTACCATCGATTCAGGATTTGCATTGTAGGCGTCGTTAATCACGAGCACGCGCCCAAGTCTTTGAATTTTAAGGCGATTTCCCGGAATCGTGGTCTTCGCCAAACCGGCTTCACATTCTTCGAGAGTCAGGCCGAGCCCGACGCCGACAGCCGCAGCCAGACACGCGTTCGTTACCATGTGTTCACCGTGAACCGGTAGCGCAACCCGCCTTGAGACCGCGCCATACGCCAATGTGAAGTTTACGCCCTTGTCAGTGTGCTCGATATTGCGCGCCTGGAGATCCCCGAGTTTAAGCCCGGCGCGGATCACACGTGCCTTACAGCGGGCCGCCATCCAGTCCGTAAATTCGTCGTTCGCGTTGAGAACGACAATTCCTTCGGCCGGAATTGCTTCAGCAACGACGGCTTTCTCTTTCGCGATCGCTTCTCGAGTCCCAAGGTGACCGATATGAGCAATGCCCACGTTGGTTATCACTGCAACGTCGGGGCGCGCAATTTCGCAAAGCGGCGCGAGCTCGCCGGCGTGGTTCATTCCCATTTCGAATACGCCCGCTTCGTCCGTGCAACTCGCCCCAAGAACGGACAGCGGCAGCCCTATATGGTTGTTGTAGTTCCCAACTGTTTTGGCGACCGAAAATCTTTCTCTGAGTATCGCGGTAATCATCTCTTTCGTGCTGGTTTTGCCGCTGCTTCCGGTAACTCCAATCGCCTTGAGACGAAGCTCGTTTCGGTATCCCTTGGCCAGAGATTGCAGTGCTGACAAGGTGTCCTGCACCTCTATTTGCGGTAGCCCGCTCAGGCGGAGATTAACCTCGCTCACCAAAGCACCGCCTGCCTCCGCCTCCCAGACCGCCGGTAAGAAAGCATGGCCATCAAAGTGCTCGCCGCGCAGGGCGACAAAAAATTCTCCCCTAAGAATTGCACGTGAATCCGTGACGACTCTTGTCACCGTGGCGGTGCCTACTCCGTGAACTTTGCCGTCCACCCACTTTGCGATATGTTCCAGTGTTCTAGGATCCATGCTTCGACAACTCCACTGGATGTTCTTCCAAGGCGCGCGCAGCCACTTCAACGT
>JBAQJG010000367.1:0-6165 GCA_049300145.1 Chthoniobacterales bacterium
GGGTGGCGGCGTGGCGCTTGCAGGTGCGGGAATCGCAGGCGGCGGCGCAGCGGCAATGCTCGGCGCCGCGGAAGCTTCCATGACTGGCAGCACGTATTCGCCGTTAGGAAATCTTGTCAGCTCGTTAGGCGGTGGCATGTCTCGCCAGCCACGCCGCCCCAAGAAGAGCGATCCAACAGGCGACGAAGCGGTCCGTGAACTTCTTCAGCGTTCCCGAAAATAATCATGCAAACAATCTCTTCCGAACTCCGCACGACAACGCCCGGACAGCAACCACCACGTGACCGAGCTCGCCACGCGGACCCGATCCGCGTTTTCGTCGATAAAGATCGGCTCGCCAAATTCTGGTTTCTTGCCGCAGTCGCCGTTCTCGTCGGCGCAGCGATCGAGCGTATCCATCTCGCGAGAACGCTGAAAGAGCGGGAGCGCGTCGTAATTGTCGATCCTGCGGGCACATTCTTTGTCTCACCGCTCCTTCATTTTCAGGAAGCCCGAGAACTTCACGCGCAACAGTGCACGCTCGCAGCCGTCGCGTTCTTAGAGCGCAACCCGAAGGATTTCGACCATCCGGATCTGCTTAGGCAGATGTTCCTCAAGCAAGCCTACGAAAAAGCGCGTTCGGAATTCACTGCAGAAGAACCGGAGTTCAAGGCGAAGCAGTTGCATCAAAAGGCTGAGATCGCCAAGATCGACTTCCTCGAAACGCGCAGCGACGCAGTCCTCACCCAGGTCAACGGACAGCTCATTCGTAGCGGCGTCTTTCAAGAGCGCGCATTCACCGAAGCTGTGCCGTTCACGCTCAAACTAAAAATGCTGCGCAATCCCAACATGGTCGAGAACGGCCGTTTCCCGACTGCCATCCAGGATTTCAAGTATGAACCAACTCATTAAGATCATCCTTCTGGCTCTGCCGCTCGGCCTAACGAACGCGCACGCGGTCGAGAAGCGGGTCCAAGATTTCCTGCTGGACGATCACACCGTTTACGAGGTGCCAGTCTCCGCCGTACGCGTAACCACGATCAGTTTCCCGTCCGCCATTGCAGCAGTCGATGCCGCCCTCACGACATCGGATGGAAAAACGCCAGGTTTTTTCCAGATCGCACACACCAAAGGAACTGCCTATCTTTCCGTGCGCGCGTTAGCGAAGGACGCCGCAACCAACCTCAACGTGCGATGGAACAATCGCACGTACGTCTTTGAGCTGCGTGAAAGCCCCGAGCCCTGGTATTCCGTCGTTCTTCAATCTCAGCCCGGCAAAAGCAATCATACTCCGCGACCGCTAACGCCTCCGCGATTGATCGGTTTGCTTGATAAAGCGAAAGCGTTCTCGCTCCTCAAAACGCAACAGCCCGATGCCGTCGCCGACGTCGAGCATCGCGATTTACGGGACAAACCGCAGATCAGCGACTGCGGTGATTACGAGGTCCGGCTAATGGAGGCGTTCCGCTTCCCCGACGACGACACCCTTGTCTTTCAAGTCACCATCACAAATCGAACTGACAAGTCGATCCAACACACGCCCGAAAAACTGGAGGTGCATATCGGTGATCGAACCGTCAATCCGTCAGTTAGTGACCTAACAAATAGCATTGCCGCTCATGAAACGGCTTCCGGTTACATCGCGATTAGCGGCGGCCTCGAAGGTCCCAACAATGTCTCATTGAAAAACGATTTCACGTTCGCACTTGTTCGCGATCCAACCGTCGAGACGCCAACCTCGCCAACCCCGCCCACCACATCCGCCACGCCCAAGGCAACACCAGCTGAATCAACTACGCCTGAATCGGCCCCGGTTGAACCGACTCCGATACCGCAATGAACCCGCGTCGTCTTATCAATTTCTTTCGTTCGCCTACCGGCGCGCTGATACTCTTTCTGCTCGGCCTTGTTTTCGTTCTGGTGATGGTGAACAGCCGACGGCCGTTTGATTCAAAGCGGCAATCAATTGCCGCCAAACCTGGCGCGAACGCGCCGCAGCTACCCGAAACCGTACGGCGCGACATGATTCCTTTTGCGACTCCGACGCCACGAAAAATCGAGGCAGCGCTTTCGAAACCGGAGGAAACACCACCAGCACTCCCATCGCTTAGCGTTGTTACGGAGACGCCAGTGCCGCCAGTCAAAGAAGGAAAAGTGTTTAGCGCCGACTTTGCACCATTCGGTCGCCTCATTCCATGCGAGCTCATCATCACTGTCGATTCATCTTCGATTCAGACGCCGATCATCGGTCTCGTGACGGAAGACATTTTTCATCACGGTGAATTGATCATTCCCGCAGGCACCGAAGTCCACGGTACCGCGCAAGTCGATCGCTCACGCGAGCGCATCGCGAGCCACGGCCGATGGACGCTCGTTTGGCAAAACGGGCAGGAATTGAATGTCTCTGGTCTAGCGCTCGATCATGAGCGCGATCCAGACACGGGAACCTGGGGAATCACTGATGGTAGCGCCGGCCTCCGGGGCCGACTTCTCAAGACCGACAATCTAGCCGAAGTGAAACTCTTCATCGCTTCGTTGCTCAGTGGCGCCGCCGAAGCTTTCACTCAAAGACAGGTCTCGCCATTTGGGACGTTTGCTTTACCAACTTTGCAAAACGCACCGCTGCAAGGTGCGCAAAGCGTGCTCGACCGGTACGCACAGCAAATTCTTCAGACCATCGAGCGCGATGGTTTCTACGTGCGCGTGCCCGCAGGAAAGCAATTCTACCTCTACATCACGCAAACCGTGGACGAACAAGACGCGAAGATCGGCGGCACGCTGACATCCTCGCTGCCACCTACCGAGTCGCCTTCGCCGTCTCCCACCTCGCAAGGGTCATTGTCGTCTCCAAGTCTTCTCGGCACCACCTCGATGTCCACGGATTCCATCACATCAACAGCTCAACCGAACTTCATTCCATGAAACGCTTCCTCCTCATTCCGATTATTTTCCTGACCGCGTGTGCTTTCCATTCGCCAAAAACAAATAGCACGGCGTCACCCGGTCCGGTTGGCGAACCCGCAAGCTCCGACACATTGCGCACCGATGAGCAACTGAAGCAATACCGATTCGGCCGATACGTCGATCCACGCGATCCGCTCGTGATGCACGAAGCGCATCCGACTTATCGCGTCGAAAATACGTCGCAATGGGATCTTCGGCCGCAAACGGCAGCGAACATCCCACCGCAAAAGACAGTAACCGCGCCAAGTGCTTCCACCAACGACGCTATTGTTGCCGAAGTGAATAAACAGCGCGCCGCGACGCGTGCATTCACCGAGCAGACTGCCACCCTCAATCAAAAACTCACCGAACTCAGCCAGGCTGTCGGCCAGACTGAGGAAATCGCCAAGCAGAACCTTTCTCTTAAGAAAGACGTAGCGGATTTGAAGGAACACCTGGACGCGCTCGATACGCAGTTAATCCAGTCCAAACCCGCTGCATCGCCTCAGCCGTCACCCGACAAATGGTGACACAACGTTTGCCCTTTATGAAAAACCAACCTGTGATCGTCACCGTGCCCCCCGCCACTGTCTCGCGGTACTCGGAGGCCAGCGAGAAAGTCGAGCAGACGCTCGGCGCTTCTCCCGGTCCCGAGTTTCTCATGAGCCTGGCGGTTGAGCACGAGGACGCCTTCGAGCTCGTTGATCTCTTCTGCGGCGAGATCATCGACGCTCTTCGTACAACCTAACGCCGCTACACACTATTATATATATGAGTCTGAAACGATCAGATAAGAACACCAACGGTAACGGCGCCACCGGCGCTGAACCTGTGGCCGAATCGCCGAAGTATCGCGACAACGTAGAAATCAACGCCAAGATCGACGCCTATATTCAGGCGAATCCGAAGGAATGGGCTTACATCCAAGGTTTGCCCAGGGAGCGACTGGAACGCACTCTCGTTTTGCAACACGTCAACAAAATCGAGCGCCGGGAACGCATTCGCGCCAGCGTTCTCAAGCAACTCGACCAGAATCCCGAGCTGAAAGAAGCTTATCGCAAACTGGTCAAGAACTTGCCGGCCGATCAACAAGAGAAAGCTATGACCAGCATCGCAGCGCGCACGCTCCGCACCGTTATGCCACGCAAAGAAGGCACAGGGGCACGGGTCTAAAACAGTCAGGCCAACGCGAAGACTCCGGGCTTCCTCCGCGCGTGCGCTTCGCGCGCGCGGAGACTTCGCGGGCTTTTTTTCCTGCGAAGATGCCGCTGCTGCGCAGCCGCATCGATGCGCGACTGAACGCTTCAGACAAAAACGCGTCATGGTTCGCGAAATGCGCCTACTGATTCGTGCGTTTCGACCAACACGCCCGATTGATCAAACACGCGAATCACCACTGCGTGTGAGCGACTGTAAAATTTTGCGTAACCAATCGCGTCGTTAGGCTCGTGATACCAAAGGCGACCAAATGGAAGCGCTTCACTGATTAGATCGAAGCCGCGCTTGTCGGCACGAGGCCGAACCTCATAATTGTGGCTGGATGTCGGCCCCAAAACAGTTGTGTCTTAATCAAAGTGCCAATGCGCCCGCCGCTTAATTTTATCGCTCGCTGCGCGCCGTAAAGGTATTGCTCGCTGCGCTGCGCTCCACCTTGACTGTGCTCGCTCCGCGTGGAGCAGGTCTTTATCGGTTCGCGTTGGAGAAGCAGTTGCTGTGTTAGTAATCATTGTTATCGAGCGAGCGAAATCCGGCGAAGCTCTTGCGCGATGGTTGCTTTCACTCTTTCGAGTTCTTCCTGCGGCACTGGCCGGCCTGCTTGTCTTTCAATCAGGTGATCGAGCAGGATCTTTCGCCGGCGTCCTTTGCGCCGATCGGCGAGAGTTTTACGCGTGAGCTTCCGCTGCAGCTTTGAGCGGCAATCTGCTGTGGTTGAAGAATGCGGCCCGCCGACAAGCAGGTCGTAGCGAATCAGTGCAGTGATGTACGCAGACAAGGAAGCGTAACCGAGTCTTTGCCAGCGAGGATTTGCAAGCCGCCAAATATCAAAAGGAAAAGTGACGCGCTCTGCAACCGCGCTCAGCGGTGCAAAAATTAAGTCATGCCGGCTACGCGCTGCGACGCTTTGAAGATGGCCAACTCGTTCGACGAGTTGCACGAGCAAGCCTTTGCGCGCTTGACCCGGCCGATAATGTGCCACGAGTTCGCGATCGACAGCGTCTTGCGCAGCTTGCGTGTCCCGCGCGATCTCCAGCGTGATCGTATGTTTGGCGTCGGAGCGTAAATCGTAGCAGACCAGTTCCACTGCGTACGGCGTGAAGATCGCGTAGCCGAGTTCCCCACAGCGCTTTTCCACTGTCGGAACAAGCAGGCCAGGAATCGTGATGCTCTTGCGAACTCCTCTAGCCATATCGATCCCTTTTTCAGCCCAGCGATTCATTCTTGCTTAAAGCCCGGATGCTTGGCAAGCCATGCGTCAAGCCGCTGCAGCGTGCATTTTCCAAGAGAAAACGGCGTATCCGACGCGTTCTTAATCTGCGACATGGCTGTGCGTCCGACCCCGGACAGCACACACAACTCGACACTATTGAACTGTCGGTGCGGGAATTTCGCTGCCAGGAAAAGCAGCGCTGCGATGGTTGTTGTCGAGGAAAACGAACCGCTCACTGCGGCTTCGACCCCGATTGTGGAGGCTTGTTTCATCATGTTCTGGTCCCTTTCTTTTAATTGCCGAGAATATGTTCATTTGAACACAATGACAATGTTTTAGCGATGGCCACTTCGCCGAAGGAGACCGCAATCGCCCCCGAGGGAGACTGGATCGAGCCCGTCCAGTTCCAAACCTGTCAAAAAATTTCGCGGGTCGGCAGAGAACGTCTGCCGGCTGTCGCGAGAACATTGGAGAAACATCGGCGCGGCGCGGACCAAGTCCGCAAAAAACCGGGTGTAGGGCCTTCGTGTCGCGCGAGTTCTGGAGCAAATGCGCCGGAGCGAGCGCGGCAAGAAACCTCAACACACACTGTTTATGAACGAAGCTCAATTGAAGAAACTGGTAAACGAAGCCGTAACGCTTCATCGCGACATTGCCGCCCACAGCGAACGCCTGAAGGCATTGAAAGCCGATCTCATTCGTGAGGCTCGGCGTCATAAGGAAGATTTCATCATCACCGATGGCGGCGGTTCGCGCTGGACTGCCTGCGGGACCGACGGCTGCATCGCTCGCGTCAACTTCCCCGCGCCTGCGCT
>JBAQJG010000368.1:0-9710 GCA_049300145.1 Chthoniobacterales bacterium
TGGTAGCGATTATCGCGCTGCTCGCGGCGATTGCCGTGCCTGGCTTCCTCCGGGCCCGCAAACGCTCGCAGGCCACCAGGATTCTGAACGATCTACGCATGATCGACTCCGCGGTCGATCAATACGCGATCGAAACCAACCGGAAAACCGCAGATACAGTCAACACAGTGGATTGGACCAGCTACATGAAAAGTGGAACGATCCTCTACAACACGGCGAAGGATCTTCTGGGCGACGACTACGGTCCCCAGGTCGTGGACACTTTGCCGTCGGTTCCGCACAGCAGTTTCCTCGCGCTGTCGGACGTTGCGCCAGCAAGCTTCTGGTCGCCGTACTCGGCCCACTAGAATCTAACGATTCATTCTCCTGTCATTCCCGCGCAGAGCGGGAGTGGCAGGGAATGAGTTGCGCGAAAAAGTCTCGGGAGATCGCTCCATTCTCGCACCGTGTCTCGTGTTTGCCTCACCAACCCTGCTCGTTAAGCCGAGAATCAGCGTCCGGTTCAGTGCCGCGCGCAGTTGGATAACGACCTCGGTGCCGCCTGTTGGCCGGTTCGTCCAGGCCGCTTCAGATTCGGCTTAGGTGCGGTGCGTTGTAGTCACGGATCTACGGCCGTCCCACCGACCCGAAGCTCTTGCCCGATTTAGTGGACGGCCCGCAGGTTCGTGGCTACCAGGGTGAGAATTCAGTTCCGAGAGCATTCTAGAAATTCTAGAAAACGGGCGGATTGGCATCAACGCTGCTCTAAAGGGGCATGTCCGCGATCGATATCGTGGATCGCAGTTAAACAAACAAAAGATAAACGAAAGCAAACAGTATGTTAAACAAACTAAATAAAAAGCGCGGGGGCTTTACCCTCGTAGAAATCATGATCGTGGTAGCGATTATCGCGCTGCTCGCGGCGATTGCCGTGCCTGGCTTCCTCCGGGCCCGCAAACGCTCGCAGGCCACCAGGGTCCTGAACGATCTGCGCATGATCGACTCCGCGGTCGATCAATACGCGATCGAAACCAACCGGAAAACCGCAGATGCAGTCAACACAGCGGATTGGACCAGCTACCTCAAGAGTGGGACGATGCTCTACAACACGGCCAAGGACCTTCTGGGCGACGACTACGGTCCCCAGGTCGTGGACACTTTGCCGTCGGTTCCGCACTCCACCTACGTGGCGCTGTCGGACGTTGCGCCAGCAAGCTTCTGGTCGCCGTACTCGGCCAACTAGAGCTAGAATCTAACGATTCATTCTCCTGTCATTCCCGCAGGGCGGGAGTGGCAGGGAATGAGTTGTGCGAACAAGCGTCCGAACTCACCCCATCTCACAACTGTGTCGCGTCCTCGCTGCACCGACCCAGCCCTTAGTCCAAAAAATAAGAGAACCGCTTCTCTGAGGATGCTCGCTGTCTTCATTTCGGCTGCTAAGCCGCGCGTTTTGAAACTGGTTACTTATCTGCACCGCGACTGGCTTCGCGCGCTTCTTCTCGCCATCCTCGCTGTTACTGTGCACGCGCCAGCGCTCCAAGGCGAGCGCATCTGGGACGATGCCTATTTGGCCCATGATAGCCCGTTTATCAAGAGCCCACTGCTAATTCTGGAGGCCTTTCGGCACTATCTGTTTCTGGACTCGTTCTCGTTCCATTACCGGCCAGTGCAGAACATTTCGTTCATCATTGATTACTTCTTCTGGAACACGGACGCGTATGGTTTTCATCTCACTAATGTGCTCCTTCATGCCACCAGCGGCGTCCTGTTGTATTTTTTGCTTCGGCAATTATTCGCTTCGCTGCTCTTGCGGCGCGTTTCGATTGCAGTCCGCGAGCGGGCGCTGAGACGTTTTCCCTGGATATCAGTGGCCGCATTTCTTGTCGCCTTGATCTGGGTCGTACACCCGGTTCACAGCGCGGCGGTGGATTACATCTCCGGCCGCGCCGACAGTCTCGCGTTTGCCTTTGCCAGCGCTGGGTGGCTGCTGTTTCTGCGCGCGCAACGGACCCCGGGTACAGTTCTCCGTGGCTCGCTTTATTTGCTCGCGGCCGTCTCAGGTCTGCTCGCGCTGTTATCGCGCGAGATTGCCTGTGTTTGGATCGCCCTCTTTGTTGCTCATCTGCTTTTCGTCGAAAAGAACCTCCGCCCTCGCGCTCGGATTGCGGCACCCTTCTGCTGCGGCCTTGTCATAGCCATTTATGTTGCCTGCCGGCAGTTGCCCGAATGGCGGCCAGGTCCTCCATCCGATAATGCCATCGGGAGCGGGTCCGTTCGCGCGGCACTGATCGCACGATCGCTTGGCGATTACGGCCGGCTATTGATTTTCCCCACCAATCTTCACATGGAGCGCACGGTTTTTGATCCGATCGGTTATCGAAGCCGTGTCGATTGGCGAGAAAAAATCGGCGTCGAGTATTTGTCGATCTTGGGATTATCCGTTCTGGCCGCTCTTGTTTTCGGAAGCGCCAGGCGAGGACGCGGCCAGCTCATGCGCATCTTCGGCGCAAGCTGGTTTCTCGCCGGCTACTTGCCGGTTTCCAATATTGTCCCGCTGAATGCGACTGTCGCCGAGCACTGGCTTTATTTGCCGAGTGTTGGCTTCCTTATCTTTTTAGCTGGGTGGGCGGTTGAACTTCCGTCACGGCATTGGAAGCTTGCCGTGCCTCTCGCCCTTCTCGCTGTCGCCGGCTTGAGCGTTCGCAGTTATATACGAAGCACAGATTGGGTGACGCCTGAAACTTTTTACCGCCGCACCTTCGCCGCAGGTGGCACCAGCGCCCGAAACGGTGTTAATCTTGGCCTAATTTACGCCGACCGCGGCGACTATGCTCAGGCCGAAAAGATATTTCGCAAGGTCCTCGAGATAGCTCCGGATTACCCGATTGCTCAAAACGATCTCGCCAGCGCCCTGTCTGGCGAGGGAAAGACCAAGGAGGCCGAAGCTCTGTTCGCACTTGTCGAAAAGAGCTCGATGCAAACGCGCAAAGAATATCCGCGCACTTGGATAGGTGCGCTAAACCTCGCCCGCATGCGGCACGACGCTCACGACGACGGTTCTGCCCTCGCAATTCTCGATGGAGCGCGAAAAGATTACCCGGAGGTTTGGGAACTGATCAGCTTGGAGTCGGAAATCTTGCGTAAAACGCAGGGACCCGATGCGGCCCAGCGCCTGGTCGAAGATTTCGCTCGGGCAAACTGGTGGCACTACGGCGCCGCGCTCGCCCTGGGCCGCCTGTATGCCCAAAAAGGCGAGGTCGATCTTGCAGACGCGGCATTGCGGCGCGCGAGCTGGCTGGATGTGCACGAGACCGAAGCATTGCGGCTCATCGTCCTGATGCGGTTGCGCCAAAATAGGCTTGATGACGCCTTTCGAACACAGCGCCGCTCCGTCGCGCGGCAACCGGACGAGCCGCGGCAATATATTTTGCTCTCTGACATTCTCGAACGAATGGGTCGCGGCACGGAAGCGCATGCCGCGCTCGCCAAAGCCTCGCAGCTCCGGGCGCTGGCCGTTGCCAATTAATCGCGAACTGACGCCGCCGGGACCGACAAAGCAACGAAGTAGGCGAGCCCGCGCATTACTCCATTACTCCAACGCTCCACCTCTTCCATCGGTTGTAAGCCACGACCCTGTAGACCGCGTGCGCGCGTCTCACAGAGACGCGGCTACAACTTTTCGCCCGCACACGGTTTGACTTCGCCCGGTGATTCGTTAGCATCGGCGGCTCGCTCGGCATCGTATGGCGGCGCGTATCTACACCGATAAGGATGCCGATCTTCGCTGGCTCAAGGGAAAAACGTGCGCGGTGATCGGTTTCGGGGCGCAAGGCCGCGCTCACGCATTAAACTTGCGCGACAGCGGACTCGCCGTCGTCGTTGGGCTTTATCGCGAAAGTAAATCACGCCTTACCGCGCGGCGCGCTGGTCTTAAAGTTGTCGATACACCCGAGGCTGTACGTGGCGCGGATGTCATTTTTCTCGCGCTGCCGGATACGAAAATGCCGGACCTGTACAAAAAAGAGATCGCACCGCATTTGCGGCCGGGCCAGACGCTGGTTGTCGCGCACGGCTTCGCAATTCATTATCGCATCTTCCGCCCGCGAAAAGATGTCGATGTGGTGATGGTCGCGCCGAAAGGTCTGGGGCCGATGGTGCGCCGGGAATTCGTCAAAGGGCGCGGCGTGCCCGCGCTCATCGCGATTCATCAAAATCCGAGCCGGCAGGCAAAACGCACGGCGCTGGCCTGGGCAAAAGGAATCGGCTCGACACGCGCCGGCGTAATTGAAACAACTTTTCGGGAAGAGACAGAGACAGATCTTTTTGGCGAGCAGGCGGTGCTTTGCGGTGGAACGAGCGCGCTTATCCGCGCGGGATTTGAAACGTTAGTGCGCGCTGGTTATCCGCCCGAGCTGGCCTATTTCGAATGTCTCCACGAGCTCAAATTCATTGTCGATCTTATCCACGAGGCGGGAATCGCCGGGATGCGTCGGCTCATTTCGGAAACGGCAAAATGGGGCGAGCTGACAGTCGGCCAAAAAATTGTCGATCAAACAGTGCAAAAGCGAATGGCGACGGCGCTGCGCGAAATTCGCTCAGGAAAATTCGCACGCGAATTCATTCGCGAAATGAAAACCGGCCGGCGGCGCTACGCCAAGTTGCTGCGCGAAGCTGAAAAGCACCCGATCGAAACCGTGGGACGGAGGCTCCGCGGCCTCATGAGTTGGAAAACGAAAACAAAAAACCAGTGATTGCGCTGCCGCACTTGGCAGCGCGCCCATTCCGCCAAATTCGTCCGGTCGGAAAATTATTGGTTCGTCGGGGTGTGCCCGAAAATAAGCATCGGGCTGGCGGTGGTCGGAATCGCGCTGAGCCGATCGCAAGGCACTGGAATGCCCGACGTTGAGCTAAACACGTAGCACACTTTCTTTACCTTCTTCGCGGCCGGCTGCTGTTTCGCCGGCACAACGACTACGTTTTCACTCGGACCAGCAAAGATCGATGCACAAAAGACGAGCGAGAGCGCGACGCTTGCGCAGCGAATCCACCAACCGCACCGGCGAGGAAGCCTGGTTACAGTTGTCATGCTCAGAGTATGCGCCTTTGGCCGTGGAAAACAACAGAAAAATATCGGCCGATCACGGGTTAATGATCAATCGCCCCAAAGGAAATGCTCCAGGCGCAGGCGATTGAGACGCGCCTTTGCTTCTTCGCTCCGGCTGCCTCCGGCCGCAGCCAGCCTCTGATAAATGGCGGCAGCCGATTCCCACTTTGAATCGTCCTCTAACAGACGCGCGGCATTGAACCCGGCTTTGTAGAACCAGAAGAGTTCGCGCCGCCGATCCGGCCGCGCCTCATTCTCCAAGACTTTGTAAAAGGTCGCGAGCGCGCCTGCCCGGTCGGTTTCTTTTTCCAGGCAAAGACCTTTCTTGAAGAGCGCCTGGTTGCGCCAGTGGATCG
Source organism: Chthoniobacterales bacterium (assembly GCA_049300145.1). Lineage (GTDB taxonomy): Bacteria > Verrucomicrobiota > Verrucomicrobiia > Chthoniobacterales > UBA10450 > AV133. The sequence continues at coordinate 5,440 of JBAQJG010000368.1, forward strand.
GCTCCTCCGGATCGGCCGCCAATTGATCGTAAACGTCGATCGCGCGCCGATAATTTACGTTCCCACCGCTCTCGAAAAGAATGTCGCCTTTGCCGCAAAGAGCCTCTCTCTTTTCGGACGGCCGGGCGTTGCTCTTCAACACTTCGTCATATAATAAGAGCGCGTCCTGTGGCTTGCCCAGTTTGCGTTCGATGACAGCTTGTTCGTTGCGCGCGGCCCATTTCAAATCGCCATTCAGTCGCACCACCTGATCGAGAAGGACGATGGCCCGATCGAGCGAATGCGAGCCCATGCTCGACATCGCCGATTCCGCCGCGAAAAAGAGAGCTTTTTCCGTAAGCGGCCCCGCCGGATTTTGCTGCGCGAGAATTTCAAACTGCGTTTGTGCATTTGGAAAATCCTGCCGGCGGTAATAAGCCTCCGCTAATTTCATGCGAACATCCGGCGCGAACGCTGATGCGGCGTGTTCTTGCAGAAAACGATTTGCCAGTTCGATTATCTTTGTGTCGTTTGCGCTTTCGGAGTCCTCAATCCAGATTATGAGATAATCGCCGTGCTCGGCGGCCGCTGCGGCCGGCTTCGAACCGGCGGCGCGAGCCAGATCTTTCCGCGCCTCATCAAGGCGCACGGGCGTGGCTTGGAAGGCCAGCTCGGCCAGAGCGACCCATGCCTCCGCCACGCGCGGGTTCCCAGGAAAATCGCGCACAAACTCCCGCAGGGATTCCGCCGCTTTCCCGTCTCCTTTTGCCGCCTGCATTAATCCTTCTTCCAGCCGTAATTCAGCGCGCGATTGTTCATCTTCACCCCGTTTTTCGAATTCGTTGAAATCGGCCAGAAAACGGGCGTGATCACCAAGTTGCAGCCAGCCCAACGACGCGTTGAACATCGACAGCTTCGCCCACGGCGACCCCGAATGCGCGATTTGCTCAAAGGTCGCGGTCGCCACGTCAAAGCGCTTGGCCAGATACTGAGCTTGCGCGGCGAGCAAATTGATCCGGTCGAGCAACGGCGCTTCCGGCCGAAACAAACGCGCCTCTTCTAAAATTGCGATTGCGTCATCGAAGTGTCGATCCTCCAGTTCCAGTTGCGCGAACTCCAACAGACCTGCGGCCAGCGCCGGAGATTTTGCGTCGCTGCCGCGCAGTTCACCGAATAGCTGCAAAGCTCTCTCGCGATGCCCGGCGCGAAGCTCGAGACGTGCCAGATACCATCGCGCAAATGCGCGTCTTGGCTCTTCGGGATTGCGGACCCATCGCTCGAGCTCGCTCCGTGACGGCTTGGGTTCCGCGCGATAAAGCTGGTCCAGTTTTGCGAAGATCACGGCCAGTTCGGGGTCCGTCGGGTGATGCTCAATAAAGTCCTCAATAAAATCGTCACCCGACTCCGGCGTCTTCAACTGCAAATCCGCATCGGCAATGCTGAAAAGCGCCGCAATCACGACGGCATGACTTGCGCCCTCAGATCTTTTCAGAAGCGCTTGAAACGTGCCGATTGCTCTCTCCGGCCGTTGCAAGATCACCTCCAGCCGGCCACGCAAAAAACGCCGCTCCTTTCTCTCGGCCGCTGATTTCGGCTGCAGCTCGTCCAGGACGCGCCGTGCCTTCACGGCGTCGCCCTTGTCAATGTACAACTCAGCCGATCGGAGCCGCGCTTGGGTCCCCCATTGTTTGTCGCGAAAAAGAACGAGAAATTTCGGCAACGCTTCCTCCCGTCGCTCGAGCGTCCGCAACATTTCCCCTGCACCAAAAACTGCGTCGCCACGAAATGGCGAGCTTTCATCGGCCGCGACCTCTTGGTAAAGCGCCAGCGCCTCGACCCATCGATGCAAGTTGGCCAGGGCCTGGGCGCGCCAGAATTTTGTCGATGAAACATCGCGCAGTCGCGCGTCACCTAGCAGGGCCAACGCGTCCGCCGGCTGCCTCGCGGCTAGAAACGCTTCGGCTAGCCTTTCGGCAGTGGCGCGCCATTCATCATCGGAACGATTGTTCTTCAGCAACGTTTGTAGCCGCGCAACCGTGACCTCGGGCACGCCGGCCATAAGTGGTTTCATCGCTTCTGCGAGCTCAGGAAAATCTGCGGCGTGAGCTCCGGGTAAAAGAAAGATCGACAACGCGACGACGAGGACTCTGCGGATGCTCTTTCTCCATTGAACGTTGAAAGTTAGATGGCTTGCTCGCGAAAGCTTTCGGAGTTGGGCGTTGGACGTTTTCATCATTTCTCCAACAGGGGCCGCAGAAATTTCCCCGTGAAACTATTGGCAAGATGGACAATCTCCTCCGGCGTTCCTGCCCCAACAATCTCGCCGCCGTGCTCGCCGCCTTCTGGCCCGAGATCAATGATCCAATCGGCGCATTTAATCATCTCGAGATTGTGCTCAATCACGATAACTGTGTTGCCTGCGTCGCGCAGTTTCATCAAGACTTGCAGCAATTTCTCGATATCCGCGAAGTGCAAGCCGGTCGTCGGCTCATCGAGAATGTAAATGGTCCGGCCAGTCGCTTTCTTCGCCAGCTCGGTCGCGAGTTTCACGCGTTGCGCTTCGCCGCCGGAGAGCGTTGTGCCGGCCTGACCGAGTCGCAAATAACCGAGACCCACATCGAGCAGCGCATTTAATTTATCGGCAATGCTCGGCACATTGCGGAAGAAACGCGCTGCTTCGTCGACCGTGAGATCAAGAACGTCGGCGATATTCTTTCCCTTGTACGTGATCTCGAGCGTCTCGCGATTGTAACGCTGGCCGCGGCAAACTTCGCACTCGACGTAAACATCCGGCAAAAAATGCATCTCGATCTTGATCAGGCCGCCGCCCTCGCAATTCTCGCAGCGGCCTCCTTTCACATTGAAACTGAAACGCCCGACGTCATAACCGCGCACGCGCGCCATCGGCAGTTGCGCGAACAATTCGCGGATCGGCGTGAACGCGCCGGTGTAGGTAACCGGATTTGAGCGGGGCGTCCGGCCGATCGCGCTTTGATCAATGACAATCGCTTTGTCGATCTGTTCCACTCCGCGAATCACCCGATAAGCGCCTGGCTTCTCTTTGGAGTTATAAAAGTGACGAAAGAGAGCGCGTCGCAAAATGTCATCCACGAGGGTCGATTTGCCGCTGCCCGAGACGCCGGTCACGCAGGTCAGGCAACCAAGCGGAAACGAGACGTTGATTTTCTTAAGATTGTTTTCCGCCGCACCAACGAGCGTGAGCCAGCCATCAAGAGCTTGGATGTTGGATGTTGGATGATTCATGGATCGCGGTTTCGTGCGCTGTTTCGGGATCGGGATGCGCGCGCGACCGGAAAGATAAGCAGCCGTTAAAGAATTTTTCGCGCGCAAAAGTTCTTCGATCGTTCCTTGCGCGACGATTTCACCGCCGCGTGGTCCCGCGCCTGGGCCAAGATCGACAACGTAATCTGCCGCGCGAATCGTTTCCTCATCGTGCTCCACCACGATGACGGAATTGCCGAGATCGCGCAGCCGTCGCAGCGTGCCGAGCAATCGCGCATTGTCGCGCTGGTGCAACCCGATGCTTGGTTCATCGAGGACGTAAAGAACACCCGCGAGACCGGAGCCGATCTGGGTCGCCAGTCGAATGCGCTGCGCTTCCCCGCCAGAAAGCGTGCCGCTTTCGCGATTGAGTGTGAGATAACCGAGTCCAACCTCGACGAGAAATTGCAGGCGCGATTGGATTTCCCGAATGACTTCGGTCACGATGGTTCGCTGTTGAGCGGTCAGATCCAGATTGTCGATGTAGCGCACGGCCGCTTCGATCGTTTGTTCGCTGAACTGATGAATGTTCAGCTCGCGCGCCTGCCGATCTTTGATCGTGACCGCAAGAATCTCCGGCTTGAGTCGCGCGCCCCGGCAGGTCTTGCACGGCACGCGCGTCATGAAGGCGCGGATGCGATTACGCGTGAATTCGCTCTCTGTTTCTTCGTAGAGCCGCTGCATCTGCGGGACGAGCCCTTCGAAGGGCTTTGCGACTCTCTTTTCTCCATTGCCACCGAAATTCATCTCGATGGGCTCGCCGTTCGTGCCGAAATAAAGCGCGTCTTTGAATTCGTTCGGCAATTCCGCAAACGGCAGGTCTTCATCGACCTGAAAATGTTTCACTAGCGCGCCCTGCAAATGACGGTAATACGCCTGCATCCGCTTCGTCCCGCGCCGCCACGGGGTGATTGCACCTTCGGCCAGCGTTTTGTTCGGGTCGGAAATCATCCGATCAGGATCGCAGACCAATTGCGTGCCGAGGCCATGACATGCCGGGCACGCGCCAA
>JBAQJG010000369.1:0-2199 GCA_049300145.1 Chthoniobacterales bacterium
AAAATCGGTATCGGCAAAGGCATAGCAATAGGTTTCGACAAAACGGCGGCCCGGGTCGCCGGCAATCGGCGAATCGCGCCAGCCGAACTTCCAGCCGGCATGCTCGGCGCCGATACGCCAACGTTCCAGACGTACCGCAAGGGTACTGGCGTCGAGTGCATCGAGTGCGGGCACGCGATAAACAACGACGAGCCTGTGAACATTGAGCTGAAGCTGCATCAACAGCTCTTCGCCGAAGGCGTTGATGAGGTAGGTGGCGTCAGAAGCGCCTCGCACATGGCGGATCTCGACCCGCGCGCGGGCGACCTCCGCCAAGTCCTCATCGTGCAACTGGGTATCAAAGCTCGGCAATTCGTATTCGACGGCGCGCAGCGCCTCCAGCATCTGGCCGGTCAGGAAGAGCTCGGTCCGCCGTAGTGCCTCGCTTATGGTCAGCATGCCCATCAATCCACTTCTCAGGCCTGTACCGCCCCAACCGTGTCGGCCATTCTCGCCCCGCGTCTCCCGAGCGGCTTTGGTTGCCCGTTGTTGCTTTCCCGGACTGTCTGGTGCTCCATCTCCGCATTGAGCTTGGCGCCGACCAGAACCACGATGATTGAGATCCAAATCCAAGTCATGAAGCCGATGACTGCGCCGAGCGAGCCATAAGTCTTATTGTAGCTGCCGAAACTCGCCACGTACCATGAAAACACGGCCGAAGCAGCGAGCCAGACGATCGCAGCCGATACGCTGCCCCAGGTGATCCAGCGCCATCGCGGCTCGGTGCGGCTCGGACCGTATTTGTAAAGAACGGCCAGCGCCATTGTGACAAGCGCGAAAAGAATCGGCCATCTGCCGATTCTAACAACCAGAGCGGTCACCTCAGGAAGCGGAATATATGTTAAAGCAACCGGAATAGCGACAACTGCTGCAAGCGTGAGCAGGATAAAGGCGACTATCCCTAGCGTGACAAGCAACGTAACCATATTGAGTTTGAGAAAGCCACGCTTTTCCTCTTCTCCGTAAACAATGTTGAGCGCATCGAAGATAGCTTTGACGCCTGAGTTAGCGGTCCAAAGCGAGATCGCAAGGCTGACGACAAAGCTGATGCCCAGTGTTGTCCCGCCTTGCGCGGCGAGCCGGGTCATTTGTTCGCGAAGCACGTCGACCGCCCCACCGGGGGCGACGCTCGCAATCGTATCAAGATGACCGGCTACGGTAGCCGGGTCTGCAAAGAGGCCGTATATCGAAATCATAGCCGCGATGCCCGGGAAAATAGCGAGGAGTGAGTAGAACGTCACGCCAGCGGCGACCAAGAGGATGCGGTTATCCGAAATACCATGATAGACGCGCAGAAGAATCTCCTTCCACCCCCGGGCCGGGATTTGCGACGGCCTCTCCGCAGACCGGCCGCGGCCGACTTCAAGCGACCGGCGATCGCCTGTCACGGGGCTCGCATCCCCAGACCGCCGCCGGGCAAATCCGAGTGCGATCAGCAGGGCGCTCAATCCGATGACCCACAAACGCGCGTGCTCTGATGACGTTACGCCCGTAGTCGCAGATCGATGCACACCATCATTGGTGCTCATGCGCTTGCTCCCGGCATCATTCCGGCGCGTAGCCAATGTTTCGGTTAGCGGGGTGCGGGCCTGCTGGGCTTTTCGCTCGAGTTGCTCCCTTTGGGTTCCCATGGTTGCTATTGCTTGGCGCTCGAGGAGTTCGATAGCAAGAAATGCCAGAAGTCATGCACTAGGCATCCCATATGGCAACGGTGCTGACGCCGAGGAGTTCCGCGCCCGCTGACAGCTCATCGCTTTGCCAGCCGGCGTCTGTTCGCATGCACTTTGCGCCGGTAGTGCGTCAGCATTTTAGTCGCGACGCTTGAAGCCGTAAGGCCAAGCCCGCCGGTCAGCGCCAGCGCCTGTAGAGCCAAAACGGTCTCGATCTTTTCGCTGACCATCCGACAAGCCTCGACCTCGGCAGCCGCACCGCCGGCAGCGATCTTCAGCGTGCGAAGAGCGATGACAGACGATGCGTCGATGCCCAGAGACCATGCATTCATGCCAAAGCCAAACCATGGATTTCTGAGCATCATCGGTCTCCCGCCGCTTGCGGCGGGAGCCTGCGGCAATGATCAAAGGAAGCGCTTGACCCTGCCGCGTCCACGGGGTTTTAAGTGATGCGGGTTCGGGCAAGAGACGAGCCCTCACGCATTTTCGG
>JBAQJG010000370.1:0-1791 GCA_049300145.1 Chthoniobacterales bacterium
TGAGAGTATCCCCATTACCAAGAAACCAGCCAAAGACACAGAGGCGGCCGATCAACCTGATCTCCTCGGGCTGCGCGACCGCGCTTTGATCGCGATTATGGTCTACAGCTTCACCCGGATCGGCGCCGTCATTCAGATGAAGGTTGGCGACTATTTTGTGCAAGGCCGCCGCCGTTGGGTGCGCTTACACGAAAAAGGCGGCAAGGAGCACGACGTTCCCTGCCATCATCGTCTCGATCAGTGTCTGCACGATTATATCGAAGCGGCCGGCATCACCGATGACGCCGACGGCTATCTCTTCCGCAGCGCCCGCCGCAAGACCGGCCAGCTTACAACCAATCCCCTCTTCCAGCAGGACGCCCACCGCGTCATCCGCCGGCGCGCGAAAACGGCCGGCATCGAGACGCGGATTGGCAATCATACTTTCCGCGCGACCGGCATAACGGCGTATCTGAAGAACAGCGGTAAACTCGAGGTCGCGCAGCAGATCGCTAACCACGAATCGCCGCGGACAACGAAGCTTTATGACCGACGCCAGGATGAGATTTCACTCGATGAAATCGAGCGCATTGCGATCTGAGGGCGAGTTATTGAGAACACCCTCCATTAGTCCAGTTCTGTAATAATCGCGTGTAAACGTAGTTATATTGCACAGCAATAACTAGTTATGTAAATACAATAAGATCGTAACAGCGCAGCGGTCACCGGCGGGAATGCTGTGAATGCGAATGGCCGAATTTTGAAACAGCGGGCAGCAGCCCGAGCAGGTTCTTCGCTCTCCTGAACGAATCTACGCGCGCGCAGGCGCAGTACGACCTTTAAAAATCGCTATTGGTTCTTGGCGCGCTGCTCCTCCGCGATTGCTCTGTAGTCGTATGTCGGATAAAACTCCGTCCGGTATCCGCCCCAAGCGGTCTTTTCAATGGCGACGTTGACCTCTCGCAAGCGTTCCGCCGGAACTCGTAAGGTGACCACCTGTCCGATCCCCATCATCACATACCAAGAGACCACTTCGATCCCGGGCGGCGGAAAATCTCTATAGTAACCTTGCTGCCGAAGTCCCTTGTTGATCTCATCCAACGGCTTCGATTGATCATGCCGAAGAAAGATCGTGAGCAGGATCGATCCCTTGTGAGATTCAGAAATGGGCGAAGAGTTCATAAAAAATCGAAGTTAAAAGTTACAGCGCGTTGGTTTACGCTAATGCTCACGATCGATCACACTGGGTTCGATAACGATTGCGGCAACAAGAGCCGGAATACCCCAAATTGTCATTCCTTGAGCAGTCTGCCGCAGCGCCTTTTGCAGCGCATTTACGAGTGGTAGCGTCGCCGCCGCCCAGAGTGTGTTTCTTTCCATTTTCGGGCTAACAAACCTCAAAGCGCGTAATCTTCCCAATAACGCTCGATCCGCAGAGTGTGGAGCATTTCACCGCACTGCTCGAAAGCATCTGCGGTCGCGTGATAGCGATCAACTAGGTCGAGGACGCGTAGAGATGTTTTCCGCAGACAAGTTCCCCAATAGGTTGCGATCACGAATCTGTTGGACGGCGTGGTCAATTTTAGTCAAAGCGCCGTTTTGTCATAGGTTGTAAGTGAAACGCCGCCGGTGGCTGGAAGTTGCAGTCTCCTATCAAACAGCTTCTTGCGGATTAGCGAAAACCACCGCTAGCAAGAAGTCGCTCGCCGGTAAGCCAGGCGGAGTCTTCCGAGGCCAGAAAGACAGCGATGGAGGCGATATCACTTGGTTGGCCGATGCGACCGAGCGGCGTCTGCGCGAGGGCGAACTTTT
>JBAQJG010000371.1:0-3295 GCA_049300145.1 Chthoniobacterales bacterium
ACGGTGTTTAAGCCGACGCGATTACGACGTTACCACAGCGGAAGATCTACGAACTGGAATCGATCTTTTGAACATGCAGCAATTCGACGCCATCATCAGCGACATCGCCCTTCCCGATGGCACCGGCTACGCGCTCATCAGTGAAGTTCGGCGGCGAGGGATTGGCGGCTTGGGCATTGCCGTGTCAGGTTACCCGTATCCGTCGGATGTCGATGAGCCGGGAGCGACCGGATTCCATTATCACCTGACGAAGCCACTCGACTGCGACCATCTCTGTTCTCTTCTCGAAGGAGGCCGCACCAGTGAGGGCCATGCGCCCAACCACATTCTCGCGGTTCTCAATCGGCGCTTCGCGCTGATACGCGAGCAAGCGCAAACTCTCGAAAAACAGGTAGAAAAGCTGGAAGATGAAACTGCCAGACTTAAAGAAGAGAATGCAGAGCTTCGTGTCAAGCTTGCGACCAAATCTCGTTCTGATTTGTCATAAATAGCACTAGTCCCTGAGCTTCCTCGGCATGGCCATTGCGCTGCTACCGTTCAACAAGGATTTGGACAATGCATCCATCGCCTGCTGAATCGGCGCGACCACAAGAAACCATGAGCGCTGCGAGTCTCGCGGTCACCATGCGAAATGCTTGACTGTTCACGTTTCGCTTATCACTTATCACCTTCCCTTGAAGCCGGGCGGTTAGCTCAGTGGTAGAGCATCTCGTTTACACCGAGAGGGTCGGGGGTTCGAACCCCTCACCGCCCAAATTGAGTGATTAGTGAGAAGTGATTGGTGAGAAGTCACTAACCCCGCGGAGAGCCTCCGCGGCTACAGGATTTACCAATTTCGGGCCCGAATGCTTTCGGGCTACAGGATTTTACTGATTGTCGACCACTTGTGGCGCGGATTTTTTCAGTTCAAGCTGGGCACTCACCTTCTCGAGACCCGCAGTGAGCTTTTCAACCTGCTCTTGCAAGTCCTGCACTTTGCGATGCTCTTTGAGAAACTCGTTCAGCAACATCGCGTTCACCGCGTCGTAGCGGACGGTGTAAGCTTTACCTTCGGAGTCGCGAGTCACGAGATCGGGATTTACTTTTTCCACTTCTTCAGCTACCAGCCCAAACTGCGGGATGCTGTTTGAATCAATCTCCTGCTTGTAGCGGAAAGTGACCGGTTTGAGAGCAAGGATACCTTCACTTGCCTTGTCCATTGGCTTGATCTCATCCTTGAAACGGGCCGAAGAAGTCATCACGCCAATCTGATGAGTGGTCGTGTTGACAACAACCATCGAGCCGGTCACTGCCGTCGTGAAGCCTGCGATATAAGTTTTTGTCTGGGCAGCGTGCGTGGTACCATCTGGGTACACAACCGTAACAGGGTTGCCGATATGGATGGTGTTAGCCTCGCCAGCGACGCCCAAGTTGCCGATATCGATGTTGTTGCCGCCAGTGGTCAAATGGTAGCCAGCGCCATAACCCAATGCGGTGTTCTGACTGGCGCTTGTACTGCTCGCGAGCGCGTACTCGCCATCAGCCGTGTTGTAGCTGCCGTGGGCATTGAGATTAAGCGCATGGCGGCCAGTAGCAGTATTCTCGTTGCCGATTGTATTACTCGCAAGCGTGCCGCCGCCGACGGCGGTGTTGTGGGAGCCAGTATTGCTCGCAAGTGCATTGTGACCGACCGCCGTGTTGGCGCTGCCGGTCGTGTTGCTAAAGAGCGCTTGAAGACCGCAGGCCGTGTTGTGGTTGCCGTTGGTGTTGTGATAGAGCGTCTCAAAACCAATAGCCGTGTTCTCGCCGCCGTTATTGGGGAAAACGCCTGTGAAAGTAAAGAGAGCGTCGGTCCCCTCCGCAGTGTTGCTGAGGGCGTAGCCTCCATCGGGCAGTGGACTAATCGCTCGTGCCGTTGGCGAAGACGCGAAGCAGGCGAGCGCGGACAGAAGAACTTTGAGAAGTGAATGGTGAGAGGTGATTAGTGATAACGACCGGCTGATTGAATTTCTTAAGTGTGAAGTTGTCATATTTTTCCAGTTTGTGTTAAGGTTGAATTGTTGCTCCATCAACTATCCTTCGATTCCGGCGCGGAGGTGGAACGACGTAATCGACAGTCGTTTTGAACGTTCACCTGGCGAATGTCGAACCTTTTTTCGACTGGTAGCGAAGGGCGAGCAGCGCAGCGAATTCATTTGGTGAGAAGCTCCAGCGCAGCCGGAAAAATAATCTTCCCCCACTCTGCGTATTCTTTCGCGGAGGGATGGAGGCCATCGGCGGCGACTAACGCCGGATCGGCGCCCATCTTCTTGCTGATTGGGAAAACATCGACAACGCGCAAACCACGCCTGGCTGCTTCGCCGGCGAGAACTGCATTGAATTGACTAATTCCCGCCGAAATGTCGCGGCCGCGGGCGTAACGCGGCCCCGTTGGCGTGACACCGAAATCGGGAATGGTAACCACAAGAAGGCGGTTCTTGTTCGGAAGACCCTTCAGCATACGATCGGCAAGCAACGCGAAATGTTTTCGAAACGTCTCGGCGTCGATCCCCTGCACCCAATCGTTCACGCCGATCTGTAAGGTGGAAAAGTCAGGTTTTGCCGCGAGGAAGATCGGCAGCTCCTGGTCGATGGCCTGCTGCGTCGTCCAACCGGTGCGCGACGGATTTGCGACAAGATCGGCATGCAGACCGTTCGCATTCAGATGCCCAGTTAGCAACGCAGGCCACGATTCGTCAGGCGAAGCGCCTTCGCCGATTGAATACGAATCACCGATTGCAACGTAACGAATTCGCTCGGTTTGTTTGTTGATCTTTCCCGGTGCGCTGGTCATTGCGATAACAAAGATCGCGAGCCACAACAGCACCAGCGTTTTCATCTCGGCCGCAGTCGAACAATTTTCCACCACGCGAACAGATCGAGTATGAGTGGAGGCTATCTAGAAGTCATCTCATAAAGAGTTTAATCCGGTCATTCGCAGGCCGAGGGCGGCCTGTCTCCATAGCACGCATCGAAGAGGAACCTTGGAGATGGCCTGCCCTCAGGCCGTTCTCTGGATTTATGAGATCTCTTCTAAAAGCTATCTAGCTTTGAAAGCTCGGCCGCGAGTGAAGCACGGTCATCCGGGCTGTGGGCAGGCGGCCATCTTGCCCGCGATTGAACGCGAACCGACAGGCAAGATGCTCGCCGCGGCGAGCTGGAAGCCTGTGCCCCGGCCCGCTCACCATGCTTAGCATGTGGCTTCTACGACAGCATCCGCTCAACCGCCGCCTCGGCATGGATCTTCATGGTGTTGAGAAATGGAACGCCGTTATGC
>JBAQJG010000372.1:0-4214 GCA_049300145.1 Chthoniobacterales bacterium
TCGTACTTCCGACCTAAATCGGCGAAACCAGGTAGGTAAATGGATGCGGCAGGAACTGTGAATACGGCTCCCGTCCCTATCTAGCCAATACTTCGTAAGCTCGGCGTCATACTTTTTAGATATTAGGCGCCCAAGTTGCGCCCCTACCGCGATTACTCGTGATCGACTTGCCAGCCGTAGCATCGCGGGAGATACATCAAAATCGCCGCCGCCAGTTGGCGGTGAGCGCGCGAAAGCGCCAAAAGCAGACACGTCATTTTCACAACCTCATCATAAATCGCTGAAGCGGCAGATGTAAAATATACCGACGGTCGTAGCCGTGACGCGGCGCGCGACTCGTTCCGCGCCCAAAACTCGGTGCATCGAAAATGAAAACGCCGGCCCGCGAGCCGGCGTTTCAGAAAACTGTGTTATCGCCCAGTTTTATCGGCGATCGCTGTCGCGATGATCGTTTTGTCGATCATCATGACGGTCTTGCCCGTTGTGCCGGCGCTGTTCCCCGCGGACGTATTGGCCATGAATCCAATGATGCCCCTCGCTGTGGCCCGGGACCCAGACCATTTCATAGTCGCCATCCCAATAGCGCGCGCCATGGTTGTAGAATGGCCGGTCGCCAATCCGGATTTGAATCCCATCCGCTCGAACAGCGGCGGGAAGAAGAATACTCGTCGCCATAATGGCGACGAGCAGAAGTTTGTTTTTAATCATTACATTACTAATCACGGGCGCGCCGCCCTGGCCAATACCTTCTTTGGTAACACGTAATACCTCTTAAGTATGACCGTCTGCTAGTGGGCGAGCAGTCTGTCACGATTCCGACGGTTATCCATCGTATTGGCCGACAAAAAGATCATTTTTAGGGATCATCCAACAAAGCATGAGGTATTACTTAATTATTTTAATGCTTTGGTCTTCGTCTCGAAGTGATAGGAAGTGTTGAAAACCATCTTTCCATTCTCCGTAATAATTGAAAACGTGACCCTCCCCCGGTCACCTGATGGTGGTGTTGCCTTCCCAAGCACGATATGAGTTTTGCCGTCTTTGCGCGTGACGGCCTTACCGGTAAAGTCGATCGCTGTTCCCGCCTGGAGCTTCCGAACCGAATCATCGGATGCCGCCAGGACTAAAGTGCCTTTCTCACTCTTAAAAAAATACGGCCTGACCTTGAGTTGATAGTCCCCTACATAATTTCCGTTCCGATGCGTAAGCGGACTGACGATCAAGCTAGCTTTCCCCAGGGCGACGGAAGTGGCGCTAGGATCAATAAACAGTCTGCGTGTGACTGCGTCCGATGTCTCTCCCGTTGAATTAGACCTTTCCGCGGCAATGCAACTTGTGACGCCCGGTATTAGAAAAACGAAAATCGCGATCGTAAGCCTCATGATCTGGGTCAAAAACCTTGCTTCCAAATAGCCTCACACGGTAGCGTCGGCAAACCCACGATTGGAAAAAACTATGAACTACAACATTGCAACAATCCTCGCCGTCATCGCGATCATCTTCGTCCTGCTCACTTACATCACCAGCGCCCCACTCGTACCGGTCGCAGTCATCCTGCTCGCGCTGGCGATTATTTTCGGAGGACGCGGAAGCGGAAGTTTTAGAAGCAGCTAAAAAACAGCGAACTTTTCGGCTCTCCATCGTAAGATGCCGGATTTCTAATTCCGGGGTCCAACATTCGGATTATACCTGGGTCATTGTACTTCTTCCCCGGTCGCGCCGACTCTTGTCAATATCCAAGAACCAAAGTTTCGGAACTACAAGTGTAGTTAACTCCGTCCGTCCATTCCCCTGGGAAATGAGCGGATGGACAAACTTTCGTTCACTCCCTGTCCGCGGACTGTTCGCGGACGCGCAATGGAACTAGTGATTACGGCGATGACTCAGCGAGGTCATACACTTCCGCGAGGGCGACGCCGATACCGCCATTCTTGCCCGCTACAATCGCAGTGTAATTGCCGGGCGCCAGAGTTGCGACAATCGCCGATTCCAGGTCATTGGTTGGCGCAAGTCCCGTCGCCTGAATCTCTGCCTGCTGAAAGTCTTTCCAGTTGTCATCGAACATGAGGAGCGTGCCATTACTGTCGTGCAGCGCGAGCGTCGGATCGGCCAGGACGTTGGTAACGCCCTTGCTCGTGAGCGAAGGCCCGATGGCTCGGATGATCACTCTTTCGCTGGCAGTTCCGTTACCGAGGATAAAGCCGGCAATCAGGACGTTGTCGCCGGTCTGGGCAACGCCGCGAGTGCTGATGTTAGCCAGCCTCGAATTGGAGTCCGGGACCAAGTCATATATTTCGACTAGCCCGATGCCCATTGTTCCATTCTTGCCGCGCAAAATCGCAGTGTAATTGCCGGGCGCCAGAGTTGCGACAATCGCCGATTCCAGGTCATTGGTTGGCGCAAGTCCCGTCGCCTGAATCACTGCTTGCTGAGTGTCTTTCCAGTTATCGTTCTTTGCGATGATTGCCCCGGTGTGATTGTGCAGTTCCAGGGTGGGATCGGCGAGGAAGTTTCGGATGCCGTGGCTCCGCAAGGAAGGCCCGATTCCGCGCACGATTACTTTTTTAGCAGCATTGCCAGTGATGATAAAGCCGCCAATGGCGACGCTGTCGCCCGTCTGGACATCGGCTCGCGTGGATATGTTTAGCAGCTGCGGACGAGTCAATCCTGGGCTGATCACGCTGTTTGTATCAAGGGTTACAGCCCCTACTACCGCCAAAAGTCGGCCTGTCACAGTAGCCGTGCTCACCGCAGTGATAGAGGCATCAGCGAGGATGTTGCCGATGAAACTACTGCCACTGCCAAGGGTCGCGGAGGTGCCTACTTGAAAATAGATATTCCGTGGGTCGGCACCATTGATTAGGACAACCGAGGCGCTGCTGGGGGTAATCAGGGTGGTGCCAATTTGAATGACGAAGCGTGCGCTGGGATCATTCTGCGCATCGAATGTCAGGGCGCCACTTGACCATGTTGCCGCAACGTTATAGCGATAAACGCCCGGCGTAAGGGTCTTGCCGCCGAGGTCTTGCCCGGTCAGGTTATTGGCGGGCGGAGAAGCCAGGCCGGCAAAGGCGGTGTAGGCGGTGGCCAAGTCAGCATGAGCCTGCATCGCCGTAGCGTCATTGGCGTGGAGTGAGCCGTTGGTGACGGCGCCTGGCGGGAATCCGGTGACGGCCGAGCCAGGACTGACTCCGACATTGCCGGAAATGTGACTGGCGCCGGTATTGGTCACGGTCGAAGCGCCCAGGACGGCGAAGGTCTCGGCCGATTCGAGGGATTGTGCCTTAGTTTGAGCTGTGAAAGTCGCCAGCGCGGTGAAGGCGAGGAAAAGTCCAGGGACGAAGTGATTTAGTTCGATTATTCATGGTAAGATGCGGTATGGCAGCATTCTATCGTATTTCGAAGGCAGCTTGGTTGTCTTTGCAGAACTGCTAAATAGGGAAGAGCAATGCTCGGCCGCTGCACTCCGAGCCGCAAAACCTGTGCGAAAATCCGCGCGGTTCTCGGCATAGTGAATCGCCTGATTTTCTAGAGGGAACAAAGGTTCGGCGCCTGGCGCTTCGAAGACTTTCCAACCCCAACCGTGCATTTTGACGTCGATGACTGTATTATCGAGGGTTCGTCCAGTACGCAGGTTCGCCTATTACGGCCAAACGGCAGTTAATCATAAAAAGTAATCTTGAACCGCAGTATTCCACAATGGCAGAGAGCATTCTATTCAGTGGTTGGCTCGCGAGCTTAATGTTGATCGTCTCAGTCTCGCTGGCAGGCTATTGGGTGGTAGGGCATCGGAGGTCGAAGCCAAAAGGAAATTCTCCGTTGCCGAAGCTTTCGAAACCTGGACAGCAAGATCGGAAGGCGAAGAATCGCGGAACAGAAAAGTGAAAGCTGAAGCCGATGATGCCGAGGATCCACAAAGGCTGAAGTTTAGATAATTCGACCGCGCGTCGATAGAAGACCGGGTTTAAATGAATCGACCCTGTTGCTTTGTCCTCCGGTGCCCGGCCTTAGAGCTTAATGTTTATCTTGATGCTCCTCAGACTCCTCTGAAGCTTCTGAAGCATTTCATGAGTACGATTTGTAGCCTCATCAATTCCACGTCGAAACTCTGTCGTGTCGATGAGCGTGTCGCAAAAGGGACATTTCCGACTCTCAGCCTTGAGCCATTTGACCGTCTCCTTGATTTGCTTGCCACATTTAGGGCACTTAATTTC
>JBAQJG010000373.1:0-2372 GCA_049300145.1 Chthoniobacterales bacterium
CGATACCAGTTCCGGAAAGTTTGACTGTTGCAAGAATTCCGTGATTGCATCACGGCCGTGCTCAATTTCGCCTATGGCTTCGGCAAATTTGCCCTGCCCAAGAAAAATAGACGCCTTGGCGCGCGTGTTCATCATGAGCACGTAAGGCCGGAACTGTTGGAGGCTCGAGGAAAATTCCTCGCGATCCGTGTGCTCGGAAACAAACGTGAACAGATCCAGATTGCGCTGCGTATCGCGGACCACGCCTTCGAAATCATTGATTTGAAACAGGCTTAGATAACGATGATAATATTGGATGCCTTCCTGTTGAAGCTCTGCGCACTGTTCAGGCGTAAGCTCGTAGGTCTCGCCTTTCGCAGCGACGCGGATCGCCCGCTTTTGATGATATTCCAAAAGCGACTCACAATTGTGCGGGCGCCGCCCATCCGGCCGGCCAGCGATTTCCATTTGTAACACGCCCAGGTCCACCCGCAGCTGCAATTTCTCGCGCCCATCGAGCCCGGCGATCTTGCGCACTTTGATATTGCCGTTCTCGTGCGGCCAATCTTTCAGGATGATATTGAGGTCCAAACTCACCGTAGGCAAACATCGAACACTTAACCTTGCCTTGTCAATAATATCGCGACGGCGCTTCCTGTTAGAGTTAGCTGCCTGATCGCGAACGCCGACAGAGTACCGGGCCCTAACCATCGGTTTTGCAGGCGACGCGCTCGCAGCTACAGTGTGGGAAATGGAAGACGCGATCGAGTCGTTTATCCGTTTCCTCGCAGTCGAGCGCGGCCTTTCTGAAAATTATCAGCTCTCCACCCAAAGATCGCTGAGCGAATTCGCGCTGTGGTGCGCGGCAAGGAAAAAAATCGAAGATCCGCTCTCTGTGAGCTTGCCGGCAATCAGCGAATATCTTGCAGATCGCAAGCGCGCCGGTCTCTCCGCTTCCTCGATCAAACTTATTGTCGTCGCGTTGAAGATTTTTTTCCGGTTCCTGGTCGCTCAAGGCAGGGTCAAACGCGACCCGGCTGAAGCGCTGACGCTCCCGCGAATCGAGCGATATCTCCCGGAAACGCTGAACGAATTGCAAATCGAGCAGTTTCTGGAAAAGATCGACACGAATGCTCTTCACGGATTACGCGATCGAGCGATGATCGAGCTGCTTTACGCAAGCGGCCTGCGTATTTCCGAGCTAGCAAACGCGCGTCTTGAGAATTTCAACTTCGAAGAGCGAGTTGTGCGCGTGACTGGTAAGGGAAACAAGACCCGCCTTGTGCCGGTGGGTCGCAAAGCGTGCGAAGCGTTGGCTGCTTACCTGTCCACCGAGCGGCCGAAACTGGTGAAGGCGCGTAGCAGCAGCGAAATTTTTCTTTCCGAGCGCGGAACTAGACTAACAACGGTGCGTATCTGGCAGATCGTGAAGGAACATGCGCGCCGTGCCGGACTCGAACAGAACATTTATCCGCACCTTCTGCGACACAGCTTCGCGACGCATCTCCTGGGGAACGGCGCTGATCTGCGCATCATTCAGGAAATGCTCGGCCATGCTGACATTTCAACCACGCAAGTATATACGCACGTCGATCAACAGCGACTGAAAGCTGTGCATCGGCAATTTCATCCGAGGGCCTAATTATCAAAGACGGCGCGAGCGGGTGTGCTACGTGGCGGTTCCTGGGCGACGAGCAGATAAGTCTGTGTCACATACGTAACACGAAGATGATCATTAGCTTCCTGCTACTCGACCAAATTTGGATTTGATCGGGCATGGAGCATCGAGTATCGAGCATCCGCGCTTGAGAAGCGCTAGCCATGAGACGAATTCTGTTGCTGATCATCGCGGTCGCCGTTGCCGCATGCGCTGGTTGGTACTACTGGAACCTTTCCCAACAAATTTCAAGCGCTCCTGTGGCCGGGCTTCTACCCCGGGAGACGATTTTTTTGGCGCAGATGCCGGACTTTAATCGGACGCAGGGTGAGTGGCGTCAGTCGGATATTTATCAGCTGTACCACGAACCGGCTGTTCAGGATTTTCTGCGCAAGCCGATGGGGAACGTGCAAAAACAAAACCCGGTGTCGCAAACGCTGCAGGAGATGGAACAGCTCGACCCAAAGAACGTCTTCTTCGCCTTGACGTCCATCAGCGATAGCGCTCCAAGCGTTATGGGCGGCTTTCGTTTTCGCGGAACCCAGGAGGACGCCGAGCGGGTCATCGGCAAATGGCGCGCGATGCTTTTGGACCAACGTCCGGGCACCAAGGGAGAAAAACTTCAGTATCAGGGTCATGAAATCGACGTGGCCACGGCGACTCCGTTTACTCTGGCAACAACGTACGACCGCCCATGGTTCTTCGCGGGGACAAACGTGACGGAATTAAAGGCACT
>JBAQJG010000374.1:0-3591 GCA_049300145.1 Chthoniobacterales bacterium
TGGTCGCTCGCTTCCGGCAACTGACGCGCGAAACCGGCACGCCAGTTTATAATTAACTCCTGGCGCGATCGATTCGGCGCGGAAGGTGCTCACCGAGATTCGGGTTGAATTTTTTACCTGGTTTGAGGTCTAATTTACAGAGAGATGTTGTGCGACGTTTGCAAATGCAATGATGCGACGGTCTTCCTGACCCAAATTCTGGAAGGCAAAATGCAGAAGGTGAATCTCTGCGACGCCTGCTCGAAAGAAAAAGGCGTCCAAGATCCGACCGGTTTTGCGCTCGCCGATTTGCTGCTCGGCATCGGTGCGGCCGAGGAAATCGAGAAGGGTGCGCCGACACAGAGATGTCCAGTGTGCGGTTTTACGCAAGCGGATTTCAAGAAAACCGGCCGGCTTGGATGCAGCGCTTGCTATGTCACGTTCGGGGAAGGCTTGAACACGCTCCTGAAAGCGATGCACAAGGGGACTGAGCACGTTGGCAAGCTGCCGCAGCGTGCACACCGCGCCCTGGAGCTCAATGATCGGATGCGCACCTTGACCGAGAACCTGCAGAAAGCGGTCGCCGAAGAAAACTACGAGACGGCCGCTTCGCTCCGCGACCAAATCAAACAACTCGAGCACGAACTCGCGACCTAACCATGAAATTCTCTAACGTCATGTCCACCGCAGGAGAATGGCTTCGCGGTGAAGGTCCACATCACCAAATTGTGATCAGCAGTCGCGTGCGCTTCGCGCGCAATCTGCGCAATCGCGCTTTCCCCGGTTGGGCCAAGAAGGCGGAGCGCACGGCGGTTCTCGATCTAATCCGGCCGCGCGTAGAGGAGCTGCTCGAAATGCAGGATTCATTTTCGGAATTGTTGCAAGATCTTTCCGCGTTGGAAAAGCAAGTGCTCGTCGAACGTCATCTGATTAGTCGCGAGCACGCCGCCAAGGGCGTTGGCAGCGCCGTCGTGATGAATCGCCGGCAGACGCTCAGCATCATGATCAACGAAGAAGATCATCTACGAATGCAATCGATTCGCTCCGGCTTGCAATTGAAACAAGCTTTCAAGCTCGTGGACAAGATCGACAGTGCGCTGGAAAGCAAACTCGAGTTCGCCTACGATCAGCGCCTCGGATATCTGACGGCTTGCCCAACGAATGTCGGCACCGGCATGCGCGCTTCCGCCATGTTGCACCTGCCAGGCCTCGTCCTGAGCGAGCTGATTAATCAAGTCATTCAGGCAGTAAGCAAGATTGGTCTCGCCGTGCGCGGTCTCTACGGCGAAGGCACCGAAGCGATGGGCAACCTCTTTCAAATCTCAAACCAAACCACGCTTGGCGAAAAGGAAGACGAGATCGTCAGCCGCTTGACCAAAGTCATCGAAACGATTATCGAGAAGGAACACGATGCGCGGCAGGTTTTGATCCAGAAGAAATCGAACACCCTTTGGGACCAGATCGGTCGCGCCTACGGCGTGCTTACTTATGCGCACGCCATGAGCTCAAAAGAGGCGCTCAATTTATTGTCGATTATCAAACTCGGTGTCGATCTGGGCGCGTTTCCGGAAGATCGGCGTTTGCCCATCGATGAACTTTTCATCGACACCCAGCCGGCGCATTTGCAGAAAAGCTCGCAGCAGAAATTGAACGCGGAGGAACGGGATCATCTACGCGCGCAAATTATTCGCGAGCGTTTGAAAGTCTTTCCTAAACCTGATATCAGTAAGATGGGGAAGGAGTCGGGCAATGGCGCGACCGTCCAACCATCGAACAATGAATAATTTCACACCACGGGCACAGCAGGTCTTGGCGCTTGCTCGCAAGGAGGCCGACCGCTTCAACCACAATTACGTCGGCACCGAGCATCTGCTTCTGGGGCTGATCAAGCTGGGGCAGGGCGTGGCGGTGAACGTTTTGCAGAAGATGGGTCTCGATCTGGAGACCGTGCGAATGGAAGTGGAGAAGCAGGTTGGTTCGGGACCTGAAACCAAAATGGTCGGAAATGTCCCCTACACGCCGCGCGTGAAAAAAGTCCTGGCCCTTGCCGGCAAGGAAGCCAAAGCCCTCAATCATTCCTACGTCGGCACGGAACACATTTTGCTTGGGCTTTTGCGCGAGGGTGAAGGCGTCGCGGCACGTGTCCTAAAGAGTCTCGAAGTCGATATCGAGCGGACGCGGAACGAGATTCTCAAGGAGCTCGATCCGAATTTCACTCCTCCGGAAGCGGACGAAGGTGCTGAGCCAGCCAAGAAAGATGTCAAAACTCCGGCGCTCCGCGCATTTGGTCGTGATCTCACTGACTTGGCGAAAAAGGACGAGCTTGATCCTGTAATCGGGCGCCGCAATGAAATCGAGCGCGTCATTCAAGTGCTTTGCCGGCGAACGAAGAACAATCCGGTCTTGATCGGTGAAGCCGGCGTCGGCAAGACCGCAATCGCGGAAGGTCTTGCCCAAGAGATTGCGAACGGTAACGTGCCGGAACTATTGCGCGACAAACGGGTGATCACGCTCGATCTCGCCCTGATGGTTGCCGGAACGAAATACCGCGGCCAGTTCGAAGAGCGGATCAAAGCGGTGATGGACGAAATTCGGCGCTCGAAGAACGTGATTCTATTCATTGATGAGCTGCATACCATCGTCGGTGCGGGCTCGGCCGAGGGCGCGATGGACGCTTCCAACATTATCAAGCCCGCCTTGAGCCGCGGCGAGTTGCAGTGCGTCGGCGCGACGACGATGAACGAGTATCGCAAGTACATTGAAAAGGATGCTGCGCTCGAGCGCCGCTTCCAGACGGTGAAAGTCGATGCCCCGACCATTGATGAGGCGATCGAGATTTTGAAAGGACTGCGCCCGAAATACGAAGCGCATCACAAAGCCAAGCTTACCGACGAGGCGCTTGAGACGGCGGTCAAATTTTCCGAGCGTTACATCACCGGCCGGTTTCTGCCCGATAAAGCCATCGATGTCATGGACGAGGCTGGAGCGCGCGCGCGCATCAACGCGATGACGCGTCCGCCCGACGTAAAAGAAATCGAAAAAGAAATCGAAGAGATCCGGGTGGAAAAAGAAGCGGCGATCAAAGCCCAGGATTTCGAAAAAGCCGCCGCGCTGCGCGACAAGGAAAAGCAAACGAAGGAAAAACTCGACACCATTCTGAACAAATGGCGCGAGGAGCGCGAAGAAAAGCAAGTGCTCGTCACGGCGGACGACATGATGCACATCATTTCGAAGGTCACCGGCGTGCCGCTCCAACGCATGGAGCAGCAAGAAATGCAGAAGTTGCTTGCGATGGAGTCCGAGCTGAAGCTGCGCGTCATTGGTCAGGACGAAGCGGTTACCGCCATCAGCAAAGCATTGCGCCGTTCCCGCGCCGACCTGAAAGATCCGAAACGGCCGATCGGTTCGTTTGTCTTTCTGGGCCCGACCGGCGTCGGCAAAACTTATCTGGCCCGCACGCTGGCGGAGTTCATGTTCGGCGATTCCGACGCCCTCATTCAGATCGACATGTCCGAATACATGGAAAAATTCACGGCCTCCCGACTGATCGGGTCGCCGCCGGGCTATGTCGGTTACGAAGAGGGCGGCCAACTTTCCGAAGCGGTGCGGCGC
>JBAQJG010000375.1:0-2414 GCA_049300145.1 Chthoniobacterales bacterium
GTGAGGGCGTTGCGGCGTTCCGGCCGATTGAGCGTCACAATCGTGACGTGCGGATTTTGTTTTTCAACCAGAACGATGGGCATGGATTCGTGATTCATTAAATCGTTGAATCAATAAATGTGTTCAGACCTGGATGACACCGGTGTGAAAGCGGGCTTTAGGCATTGGTCGTGAAACGTACTGTAGCAACCGGATTAACACATCGCGTGTTTCGCGCGGTTGAATGATGGCATCGACCCAGCCCCGCGCTGCACCGTAGCGAATGTCGGTTTGTTCCTCATAGTTTTGCTTCACTTTTTCGCGGAGCTCTTCGAGGTCTTTCTGCGTCAACTTCTTGTCCCCGCGTTCGCGCGCGCGGGCGAGAATTGAAAAAACGGTGTCGGATGCCTGCGCGGCGCCCATCACTGCGTAACGCGCGCTCGGCCAGGCGACGATAAATCGTGGGTCATAAGCCTTGCCGCACATGGCGTAATTTCCGGCGCCGAACGAGCCGCCGACAACTACGGTAATTTTCGGCACAACTGAATTGCTGACCGCGTTCACCAGCTTGGCGCCGCTGCGGATAATTCCGCTCTGTTCTGCGTCTCGGCCAACCATGAAACCGGTCACGTCCTGGAAAAAAACGATCGGGAGACCGGTTTGATTGCAATCCAGGACGAAACGCGCAGCTTTATCGGCGCTGTCGGAATAGATGACGCCGCCCATCTGGATGCCTTCCTTTTTTGTGCGCACTTGCAAACGCTGGTTCGCCACGATACCAACGGCGTGCCCGTTGATACGCGCATAAGCAGTCACCAAAGTCTTGCCGTAATCGGCCTTGTATTCGTCGATTGAGTTCGCATCGATAATGGATGCGAGCAGATCGCGCGCGTCGTAGTTTTTTTGGCCGTCGAGGCTGATGAGATCGTAAAGCGCGTCAGGATTTTTCGCCGGCTTCGGAATTTTCTTGTCGATCTTTGCGACTTTTGTCATTTCTGCCTCGGGCAAAAGCGCGATGAGCGAACGGAGCCGATTCAGGCACGATGCGTCGTCCTTTTCGTAAAAATCAACCGTGCCGCTTATTTCCGCGTGCATCTGCGCGCCGCCGAGTTCTTCCGCGTCGACAATCTGGCCGATGGCCGCTTGGACGAGCGATGGACCGGCAAGGTACAAACCGCTTCCTTTTGTCATCAGGATTTTGTCGCAAAGAACCGGCAGATAAGCGCCGCCGGCAACGCAATTACCCATGATGGCGGCAAACTGCGGAATTCCTGCGGCTGAGATGACGGAGTTGTTGCGAAAGATGCGGCCGAAATCGTCTTCATCGGGAAAGATTTCATCCTGCATTGGCAGGAAAACGCCGGCAGAATCGACGAGGTAAACTATGGGCAAGGCGCACTCGAAAGCGATGCGCTGGGCGCGAATCAACTTCTTGGCGGTTTGCGGAAAGAAGGCGCCGGCTTTTACGGTGGCATCGTTGGCGATGATCATACACGGAATGCCGGCGACGTTGCCGATGCCGGCGACAACCCCCGCGGCGGCAATGTTTCCCCATTGCTCGTACATTTTGTAAGCTGCCCAGAGCCCGGTCTCGAAAAATTGTGCGTCTTTGTCGAGCAAAAGACCGATGCGCTCTCGCACCGGCAATCGGCCCATCTTGCGTTGACGTTCATGGCCCGCTTTGCCGCCGCCTTCGCGCAGAATGACTTCTTCCTTGAAAATTGCCGCGCATTGATCGCGTAACGATTCGCTGGAAGAAGATGTCGATGTCCGGGACATGGCGCCGAAGCAGGCTTAATCCGCGGAGGCGCTTGAATCAAGCCATGCGCTCGTGTTTAGAACTCTCGCGCCCCGCTCGCCGCGGGCGAGCGGCTGCAACCGCTCCTTAGTAAACGTCCGACTCGGACTGATAACCGGAATCCCCGCGAATGGAACGCAGACGAGCGCGACTGCCGCGCTCGGATTCGGGGCGATTGATCTGTTCCAAGGCAAGCTTTACGAAAAACGGCACGGCAGCGAGCGCGCCAAGTGAAAGCAGAGTAATCGCCGCTGCCTGCCGGAGTGGCCGCTTAATTTTGTCCGCCATCAACATCCCTAGCCCGAGGCCAAATGCAGTCCGCGTCAAGACAAGCAAGCTGTCGAGCGGAAGCTCGTCGGTGGTTTTTGGAATGGATAACGGGAGAGACATCGCCTACCTTATACGGCTCGTTTGGGAAAAGGAAACGGGAAAATACTTGCGCATGCATAATCCGGGCCGCTCGCGTTCTTTTTTGCATCGACAATGTCCAATTCGATCTATGCACTGATCCTCGCCGGCGGAAGCGGCGAACGTTTCTGGCCGCTGAGTCGCCGGGCCCGGCCGAAACAACTGCTTCGTCTCGTTTCCGACAGAGCGCTGCTCGAGGAAACCGTGGCGAGACTCGAGGGCTTGGTCC
>JBAQJG010000376.1:0-1635 GCA_049300145.1 Chthoniobacterales bacterium
ACTTAAGACGTTGCCGCAGGACGTGACGCAAAATTTCCGGGCCAGTTTCGTCACGCTATTTGCTGCCGTGTGTTTTGTTTTGTTAATCGCGTGCAGCAACGTTGCGAATCTTTTGCTCGTACGATTCACCGGCCGGCGCCGCGAAATTGCTTTGCGAATGGCGATCGGCGCGTCGCGCGCCAGCATCGTCCGGTTGTTTGTTTTCGAAAGTTTGCTGGTCAGCGCAATCGCCGGGGCCGTTGGCGCTTTGCTCGCTTGGCAACTCGTGCCGGTCGTGCCAAGGATGGCCGCGAATTTTTTGCCATTCGATCCGGCGACACGCGTGGAGCTTTCCCTTCCGGTTCTCGCATTCACGATTGCATTGTCGATCGTGACCGGGCTTGTGATGGGAGTTTATCCGGCGCTGCAAAGTTCGCGGGCCGATCTCGTTGAAGGATTAAAAGAAGGCGGCCGCGGCACCAGCGGCAGCATGCGGCAACAACGCTTCCGCAAAATTCTTGTCGGCGCGCAGGTCGCGCTCTCTCTCACGCTGCTGGCCGGTGCGGCACTGCTCATCACCAGTTTCATCCGTTTGAGTCAACAGAACCTCGGCTTTCGTTCCCGCAATCTTTGGACCGGCGCGATTACCCTTCCGGTCGCGCAATATCCTAACGCCGCATCGCGTCAGCGTTTTGTCGAACGAACATTGAACGCTTTGCGCGACGTTCCCGAAATCGAAAGCGCCACAATCAGTGGCGACATTCCATTAGCGGTCTTTGGAAATCAGACGGTTTACGCGCGCGGCGACCGCGAGCTTTCGCCCATGGAAAAGCGCGCGGTCGCTCCGAATCACGACATCGCACCGGATTACTTCAAGACGTGGGGAATTCCACTCCTGGCCGGTCGCGAATTCAACGAACATGATACCGCCGAAGCGCAGAATGTCTGTTTGATTAGTCAGGCCGGCGCCAAAAAAGTTTATCCCAACGAAGATCCGATCGGCAAAACGCTCCTCGTTACGAGTCTTGGTGTGCCCTGCGAGATCGTCGGCATTGTGGGCGATGTTCGATCAATCCGGGTCAAGGACGCTCCTGGGATGGAGTTCTATCGTCCCTGGGCTCAGGAAAATTTCCCGTTCATTAACGTCGATGTGCGCACGAGCTTGAAATTGGACGCGGTGACGAAGCTCGTTCAGTCTGCTCTTACTAAAGTTAATCCTGGTTTGGCAATTGCCGTTCCGCAAACCATGGATGTAGTCGTTGCCCAAGCCCTCGGCCAAGCACGCTTGATGACCTGGTTACTGGGAATTTTTGCCGGGATTGCGCTGTTGCTCGCGATCGTTGGGATTTACGGCGCCGTCGCTTACACGGTGGAACAGCGCACCGCCGAGATCGGCGTGCGCATGGCGCTTGGTGCGCAGGTTAAAGATGTTTTGCAGCTCGTCGTCAGACAAGGAATGAATCCCGTTCTGATCGGACTTGGCGTCGGTCTGATTGCGGTCTTTGCTACCGGCCGGTTGCTCACGGCGCAACTGTACCAGGTCTCTCCCCACAATCCGGTTCTACTTGCGTTGACTGCTGTCGGACTGGCCGTCGCCGCCCTCCTCGCCTGCCTCATCCCCGCCCGCCGGGCGGCATCGATCGATCCCATCCAAGC
>JBAQJG010000377.1:0-1689 GCA_049300145.1 Chthoniobacterales bacterium
GTATTCAGTTTTTAAAAGCGGGATACAGAGGACACGGAGAATCGCCAAAAAAGATTTTCTCGGTATCTCTGTGCCTCTGTGGTGAAAGGCCTTTCCTGTTGACTCCCCCGGCACACACTTTCGTGCCGGTGTCGGTAGCAAGTTAAAATGTCCGGTTTTTGTAGCAAGTGAAATGTCCGGTTTCAAAGTTGTGCCCTCGCCGTTTGGGTTGGGTTGATTTTGGGGATGGGGTTGCAGGGGAAGGGGGCAGTTCCCCTTCCCCTGCTCGTCTCTGTAGAAGCTTGGCCTGACAAGGGTGCTCCTGCGCCGTCATAGCGACCCAGGCAATGCGGTCCGTGGGTGAGACTCAAGGTTCCATTCAAGTGTTGGTGGACCACCACCTGGCAACCGGCCAACGTCGCCCGCCAGCGCACCCGCTGGATCTGCAAGCTCAGATTCTGAAAGCTCACCGTGTTGTCGCGGTTCACGCTGCGTTCGAACTGCAGCGAGAAAATCCGTTCCAAGTCACGACTCCGGCAGGGCACAAAAGCATGGCCCCGCTGCCTGGGCGCGACCTGAAAACGGCGATTGAACTCGGCGATGTATTCTTCCCGCAGAAACCGGTTCGCCGCCTCCAGCGTCTCGAGCTGGCGCAGCCGCAACTCCTGCGGCAAGCGGCCCTGCCAGGTCGAGAAGTTGCGCTCGCTGCGCCCACGCGCTTCCGGCGAGTAGGCCGGGATCATCTGCACTCCCAACTCGTGCAACGCCCGCCCCACTTGCGTGCGGCGATGGTAGTCCACCTTGCCGCCCACCTTCGGCGTCAGCCAGAAATGGCTTCCCCGATCGCTGTACAGCGCGCAGAACACGCCTTTGCGCTCGATCACTTCCCGCAGTCCGGCCATCACCGTCGCCGTCGATTCCTCCTCCACCAGTTGGGCGTAGTAGATCTCGCCGGTCGCATCGTCCAGAATCACGATCAGGTCGTACCAGCGTTCGTCCTGAAACCACTGGTGGCGGCTGCCGTCGATATGCAACAGCATCCCCGGCAACGGCCGCCGCTCACGCCGCTTGCGATGCGCCCCACGCTTGCGTCCTCGCCCCACCAGGCCCGCTCCCTGCAGTGCCTGCTTCACCCAGGTGTAACTCAGTGCGATCCCGTGCTCGGCCTGCAACTTCTCCTGAAAGTGCTGCACGTTCAGATCGAAATACTTTTCCCGGTACAAAGCGAACACTTTCTCCACCGTCGCCACCGGCACCCGCCGACGCGAGGGCTGGCCCCGCCGCCGGTCCAGCAATCCGTTGTAGCCCTCTTCCACGTAGCGCTCCCGCCACCGCCGCATGTGCCGGTCGCTGATGCCTAGAATCTCCGCCGCCTGCCACCAGGTGATCTTCTTCGCCATTGCCTGCAGCATTACGTCCTGTACTTTCATCGCCCGCTCCATCGCGGCCTTCGGGTAAGAATCCATGCTTGCCATGGTCTCCCACCCTCGCCGCCCGCAAAGCGGACATATCACTTGCTATCTCAACCGGACATATCACTTGCTATCTCAACCGGACATATCATGTGCTACCGACATCCACTTGCTCAATCCTTGACATTCTGACCTGAAGTGCGTATCTTTCGTCGATTCTGCGAAGCGAAGGACGAAGCTTTTCTGGCTTCTCGTCCGAGGGGGCTTCTACTCGCCGACTTTCCCTAACACGTACGGG
>JBAQJG010000378.1:0-4789 GCA_049300145.1 Chthoniobacterales bacterium
GTGCAGGAGGAATCGGTACATCTGTTGGAAAGTCAGCTGAAGGACCAGCAAAATCGGTTCGAAGCCGGAACGGTCCCGCGGTTTAACGTGCTCCAAGCGGAAGTGGCCCTCTACAATCAGCTTCCGCTATTAATCACCGCGCAAAATAATTATCGCATCTCGAAGATCACTCTGGCCAAGACACTCGGCCTCGATTTCCAGCCAAGGCACGGTGAAAGTCCGCCGCTGGAAGTGGTAGGCGAAATGCCCTACAACCCGCGAAAGATTTCGTTAGTCGATGCGATCGAGCTTGGAAAAGAGCGGCGCCCGTTTCTTAAACAGGCGAGGGCAAACGTCTTGAACCAGAAAGAGCAACTGCACGCGGCAGCCGGCCAGTGGCTCCCAACCATCACCACGACCGGGGGCGGCGAATGGGTCAGCTCGCCCACGAATTCCAGTTGGCACGATATTTCCAAAGGTTGGATCGCAACGGTCCAAGCCAGTTTGCCAATCTGGGACAGCGGCGCGATCGCTGGCCAAGTCTTACAACAGCGCGCCCTTCTTTCGGAGGCCAAGGACAGTTACGACGATGACGTTCGGCAGGTGGAGCTGGAAGTGCAGACTGCGTATTCAAATTTGCTGCAGAACCGCGAACTTATTAAGAGCCAGGTAAAAAACGTGGAAGAGGCTGAGGAAGCGGTTCGGCTGGCCAAAGCCCGGCTCGACGCTGGCGCGGGGGTTCAGCTCGATGTTCTCAACGCCCAGGTCCAGTTGCTCACGGCGCAATCGACGCAGTTGCAGGCCCTCTTTGGATACAACTCGACATTGGCGGAATTCGACCGCGCGACCGGTGCACAAAGCACCTACCACGAGATGTTCGCCGACCTGGCGCCACGCGCGACGCGATCAAAAACCTACAACACCAGCAGCGACGTGGACGCGGAAGGAAAGCCAAAACACAGCGACGATAACGCGCCGCGAATTCCGGCTGGAAGATCCCGAACTTCATATTCCAAATAAGCTCAACCCAAAATTTCAAACCGGCCGCAAAGCGTTGGGATTTGATGATTGGAGTTTCATTGGGATTTGGATCTTGGGATTTCAGATTCAAAATGACGCAGCTTCCATTCGAACAGTTTTCCGCGCTCAACGCGGTTGGAATCTGTCGTCACGTTTTCACGCAAAGAATTCCAGGAATCGACGTCTCCCACGACAAGGCTGAAGCGTTAAGGTGCCTGGACTCGGCGCATCGCGAAATACGCAGCGCAATCGGCATGGCCGATTTCCCGGTCATGACTGCCGAGCAAGTTCACGGCAGCAAGATTGCGATTGTCGATGTACCGGGGGGAGCCGATAAGCAATTCGGCGGTTGCGATGGCTTCATCACAAAGCAGAGAAAAATCGCGCTTGGTATTCACGTGGCCGACTGCTGCGCGGTTTACATTGTCGACCCAAAAAAACCGGCGATTGGCCTCGTGCACTCGGGAAAAAAAGGCACGGAACTCGGCGTGGTCACGAATGCCATCGCGCAAATGAAAGCGCATTTCGGATCGAATCCGGCCGACCTTGTCGTGCAACTCAGCCCGTGCATACGTCCGCCGCGTTACGAAGTCGATTTCGCGGCCGAAATTATTCGCCAGTGTCGATCCACAGGCGTTTCTCAAGTTTACGACAACGGCGTCTGCACCGCTTGTCATCTCGATCTCTATTATTCCTACCGCGCCGAAAAAGGAAAGACTGGCCGCATGCTCGCGCTGCTCGCGCTACTGTAGCCGCATCCCTGTGGGAAGCGGGTCGCGGGTCTTGTAAACACACTAGCGCCGCGCTTCGCACAGCGAAGCGACTACACATCGGCGCCGCGTTTATACGGGCAGATACCGCGCTTCTTTGCTGCCGCGACAAACGCAAAAAACTCTCGCGCCGGCGCGCCAAATTTCGTCGTGGCGGCTTTTTCGAGTGCCTGCGAGATGTTCAGTCCGCTTGTATAAAGCAATTTGAACGCATTCTTAATTTCATTTCGATCCTTCGGGCTAAATCCAGCGCGTCGCAGCCCGACGACGTTCACGCCAAAAACAGAATTGCGTTCCGCCGCGACCAGGAACGGCGGCAGGTCTTTTCCAAACGCCGAGCTGCCTTGCACCATCACGAGCCGGCCAACGCGCATGTGTTGGTGAAAGGTCGATCCACCCCCGAGAAAAGCCTGATCATCGACCCGAACATGTCCCGCAAGCAGACAATTGTTCGCAATGATCACGTTGTTGCCGATCTCGCAGTTGTGCCCGACGTGCGCGCCCACCATCAGGAAATTGTTGTCGCCAATCGTCGTTGCGCTGCCTTCGGCACTGCCGCGATGAATTGTACAGTATTCGCGAATGACGTTGCCGTTTCCAATCTGGATCTTGGTTTTTCTTTCCGGTGAAAACGAAAGGTCTTGCGGCGCGCCACCAATGATGACGCCGTGTCCGATGAAATTGTCGGCGCCGATCGCCACGCTTCCTTCAATGACGACATGCGATTGAATAACCGTGCCCGCCCCGATCGCCGCTTGCGGACCGATAACGGAATACGGGCCGATCTGAACATCGCTCTCGACTTGCGCGCCCGGATCGACAATCGCGCTCGGATGAATTTTCACAGCACGCCTGCTTCTTTAAAACTGAAATAACCGGCGCCTCGCTCGCTCGGCGCACCGATGATGATGTGGTCGAGCAGTTTGATTTGCATCAGTTCCGCCGCCTCTGCCAATCGTCTTGTCAGGCTGTGGTCGGTCTGGCTCGGT
Organism: Chthoniobacterales bacterium; assembly: GCA_049300145.1. Classification (GTDB taxonomy): domain Bacteria; phylum Verrucomicrobiota; class Verrucomicrobiia; order Chthoniobacterales; family UBA10450; genus AV133. The sequence goes on from JBAQJG010000378.1 coordinate 2,759, forward strand.
GACGAATCGCCCGAGGGATGATTGTGCACGACGATCATGGCGTAGGCGGAAGAAACGACCGCGGGACGAAACACGTCGCGGGGATGGGCGATGCTCTCGTTCACACTGCCAATCGAGACTTCTTCGATACGGATGAGATGATAGCGTGTGTCGAGCAGAATCACGCGCAGCGATTCCTTGTGCAGTCGTCGCATCTCCGCACCGACGAGTTCGTTTGCCAGCTCGGGTGAATCGATTTTTTGTTTCGACAATGCCTCGCGCGCCAAACGCTGCCCCAGTCCAAATGCCGCCACCAGCTGGACCGCTTTTGCGAACCCAACACCACGAATTTTTGCCAGTTCGTCAACTCTGCAGCGACTCAGGCCGGCCAGCGACCCGTAGCTTTTCAAGAGTTCACGCCCCACTTCCACCGCGTTCGCGCCCACAACTCCGGTGCGCAGAAGAATCGCAATCAATTCCGGGTCCGTGAGAGCGGCGGCGCCGTGCGCCGCAAGTTTCTCACGCGGCCGCTCTTCCTGCGGCATCTCGCGAATTTTAATCTGCGACATTCCGCGCTCTTAAAGGTTTAGATCGACATCCGCGCGGTGTCGCTGCTCAAACGCGCAACTGCTCGAGCATTTCCCGCAACGCTTCGCCCAATCCGAAGAGCGCGTCGGTGTGGGCGTTGGAAGAAAGAGCTTCGATCCCGGCTTGTGCCTCGCGGATGAGGTCGTTCCCGGCCGCGATCGACTCGCTGAGAGCGCCGTTGGCCGCGCGATTTTTCAAAAGCTCCGTCATTTCTTCACATTTTCCGGCGAGGATGAGCGTGCAACACCGCTCGCGTTCAAACTCGGAAGCAGACCGCAAAAAAGCCAGCACCGGCAGAGTGAACTTGCCTTTGCGCAAATCCGTCCCGAGCGTTTTTCCAGTCACGTTTTCGGTGCCGGCAATGTCGAGACAATCGTCGTAGATTTGGTAAGCCGTGCCGATTCGCATGCCAAAGGTTTTCAGGATTTCGATTACGGCGGAGTCGGCTTCGCTGATCGTTGCCCCCAATTGCGCCGCCGCCGCGAAGAGCGCCCCAGTTTTCATTTTCACGATGCGCAAATAATCCTCAACCTGGAGTTTAAGATCGAAACGGCGCTGAGTTTGGATCATCTCGCCGGAGCAAATTTCACTGGCGGTGCGCGCAATCGCACGGCTGATATCCGCATTTTCGAAATTTGTCGATAAGCTCAAAGCGTGTGCAAACAGGCAATCGCCTAGCAACACGCTGAGCGAATTTCCCCAACGCGCGTTCACTGTCGGCCGCGCCCGGCGTCGCTCCGCTTCATCCATAATGTCGTCATGCACGAGCGTCGCGATGTGAATCAGTTCGACAATCACCGCAAGATCGACGTGTCCAGCATTGAGATTGCCGGTCGCGCCGCCGGCCAGAAGCGCAAGCAGCGGGCGCAGGCGTTTGCCGCGTCCGCCTATGGCATAGGTTACATAACCTTCAATCGCTGGATCGAAATCCGCCGCTTGCCGCACGATGCGGGCCTCGACTTCATCGAGCTGCGGTTGCACGAGCTGCGCCAATCGAGCCAGCGGACTGGGAGGAAGGGCGGTGGCTGCGGCGGGGCGTGCACAAATTTCCACACGCGCAGGATGAAGGGCGACTCGCTAAAAGTCAAAGCAACACGCGCGCAAATTTTCCGGGGAGCGGCCGCCTCGGCGACCCAAGCTGCCCTCTTCGGCGGCCCGCCGAAGACTTCTTCAGCGCCTGCGCAGCCACGCTTGAGTAGCGTACTTCTTCTCCGCAATCTCTTTCGCTCGATCTGAGAGTTCGTTGTCGATCCTCCTCTCGCTGCAATTCTCCGAAAGCTTCTCCGCAAAGTGGCGCGCAAAATCCTCCACCAGATCGATCTGTTGAATACTGCCTTGATGAAGCAACCCGGCCTGCGTGCGTCGTTGCGCTGCGCCCGCAACCTTGCGTCCGTCCACCAGCACATCCGCCCGCACCGGCGTCGCGAAACAATCATTGTAGCGGCGGTCTGTGACCGTCGCATT
>JBAQJG010000379.1:0-4651 GCA_049300145.1 Chthoniobacterales bacterium
CATTCGATTTGTTTCTCAAAGTTCAGCATATCCAGGTCCGAAACAAAGGCGGCGGTGTCGTGTTCGCTACGGGCACGCCTATCTCGAACACGATGGCCGAGATGTTCACGATGCAGCGCTATCTTCAGATGGACACGCTGCGTCGCAACTCACTTCAGCATTTCGATTCATGGGCGGGAACATTCGGCGAAACCGTGACTTCGATGGAGTTGAGTCCGGACGGAAGCGGGTATCGTCTGCAAAGCCGTTTCGCGCGCTTCGTTAATGTCCCCGAGTTGATGCAGCAGTTTCGCCAGGTCGCGGATGTGCAGACCGGCGAAATGCTCAAATTGCCTGTGCCGAAGCTTGAGCAAGGCCGAGCAATAACTATCAGCGCGCCAAGCAGCCCGGAGTTGAAACGCTTTGTCGATCAACTCGTGAAGCGCACAGAAAAAATCAAAAGCGGACGAGTCGATCCTCGTGACGACAACATGCTCAAGATCACGACCGAGGGCCGCAAGGCGGCGCTCGATCTTCGGCTTGTGCTTCCACGAGTCCGCGACAATCCAGATTCCAAGACGAACAAGGCCGTCGAGAAAATTCACGACATCTGGCAACAATCCGCGCCGACGAAGGGCGCGCAGCTTGTCTTTTGCGATCTTTCCACTCCGCAGGCCAACGGCCGCTGGTTCTCTGTCTATAATGACGTGCGCGAAAAGCTCATCGCGCGCGGCATTCCCGCAGATCAGATCGCGTTCGCGCAGGACGCCACCGACGACGCATCCAAAGCGATGCTATTCAAATCCGTGCGCGAGGGAAGAGTCCGCGTTCTTCTCGGCAGCACAGCAAAGATGGGAGAAGGAACTAATGTCCAAACGCGCCTCGTCGCCTTGCATCATCTCGACGCGCCCTGGCGACCTGCCGACATCGAGCAGCGCGAAGGCCGAATCCTCCGCCAAGGCAACCAAAACGAATATGTGAAAATCTTCCGCTATGTCACAGAAGGCAGCTTCGACGCATACATGTGGCAAACGCTTGAAACGAAATGCCGCTTCATAACTCAAGTTATGACGGGCGATGCCACAATGCGCCGCGCAGAAGATGTCGATTCTACTGCTCTGACGTACGCCGAAGTGAAGGCGATCGCGTCAGGCAACCCGCTCGTGATCGAAAAGGCGACGATTGACGCGCAAGTCATGCGCCTCACGCGTTTGAAAAAGCAGCACGCGGAGAGTCTATATCAGATGCGCTACCGCGTTCGACGGCTAAACGATAACGGCGTGATAGTGGAGCGCGAAATCGCAAACATCCGCGAGGACCTGCGGACTCGGATCAGCACGCGCGGCGATAACTTCTCGATGACCGTGAGGAACGAGACGTTCACGGACCGCGTCAAAGCGGGTCGCGCGCTCGTGTTCGCCGCGGCTACGATCAAGCCATTCGAATCAACGAAGGCAATTGGCAGCATTGGGGGCTTCCCAATCTCAATCGAGAAGTTCGATGAACGCGCAACGCTCTTGATCCACGGCAAACACAGCTATCGTGCGAACGTCAGTGACAGCCCGACCGGTACAATCGCATCGCTAGAACATGCGCTCGACAGCATTGAAGATCGACTGCGCGAACGCGAGACCGACCTCGCACAGTCCCGCCGGCAAATTGTCGATCTAACGAATCAATTCGAGCAACCCTTCGAGCACGAAGAAAAACTCGCTGTCGCAACAAAACGACAACAGGAAATCGTCGCAGCACTCGACATCACGAAGAACCAAGCTTCATCGAGAGTTGGTCAAGATGCCGCACAGCAGGACTACGAAGCGCTGGACGCGGCACCGAGGCAAAACGCGCACGAGGCACCGCGGCAGGCCCGTTCGCACAGCGTCATCAAGAACAATTGATCATCGCCTCGCTGGCCGGATGCGGCAAAGATGGCGAACAAAGACGACAGGCGTTACGCATTATCCCGGTTGGCTATCGGGAACAAGCTGTGAATGATAACACTCGGGGGAAAGCGGCCTGGTTTGCGCCTGACGGCGGTCGAAATTTCCACGATTTGCTTCCGTCCAGGGGGAGGAGGAAAAATTCCTTGCCTAATACGTCATTATTGGTTGTCCAGGCTGGAACGGGCGTGAGTTTCAAGGAAACGGATGTAGCGGCTGCGTCGCCGATGATCCGCCACTTAGCGCCAGGGATCACCACGGATTCGTGTTCGCCGAGATTCCCGGATTTGCCCGCCTGCACTTGTGCGCGCGCGGAGCGAATGAGTTCCGCCTGCTCACGTAAAAGAAGCACTCCATTTAGACGGACCCAAGATTTAGAATAATCAGCATTGGCATCGTACCGCACGCACGCCTCGTTCATTTTCCCGATACCCAAATCAGATGGTGCCAACTCTCCGATGTCTTCACTGATCGCGACCTCATCGGCGAGACAGGACACAACACTACTACACTTACCCTGCAGAAATGATTGAGCGTACGAAATCTTAATTCGCTGTAGAAGAGATGCGCTCCTGTACTCTTCCGGCTTCAATCCCATGTAGTCGACAAGTCTCATGAAAGCCCAGGCTTCCCACTGAAGAGCATCCCGCCACTTTTCGCGCCTCCCTTCGACTTCGGTAGCAAGCAGTTTCAACGCTCCCGGATCTTCGGGCAAACGCGCGATGACTTGCGCAAAAAGCCCTTCCATTGCGACGCGAATCATTTGAGAAACCAGAATCCTTTGTTCGTCGATATTTGAAGTCATTTTCAGACCGGCCGCGATTGCATCGACTGCTCCGTTTTCGTCTCCACGTTCCAGCTTGTCCAAGGCGTCCACGGAAATGAGTTGTGACGCGTTGCGTGCCACAAGATAGCTCGGGAGCCTAAGCCGCCAGTGCGAGTCATTAAAAGTCATTCCATCTTGCGGGACAAAGCTCCAAACCGCTGGCTCCCGCTGCAAGATGCCTCGATACAGGCGATCAAGATCGTCCCTATGCTCATTCAAGTAGGAAAGCCTTTGCGCAGTCGTCTCAACTTGGTCAGCCATCCGAGGGCTTGATCCATTAACCAAGTCCATGATTTCCTTCGGAATGCTAAACGTATTCGGACTTTGTTCCCCCGCGCGCGCCTTGTAAAAAGTCACAACTCCAAACGGGCGCAATGCGCGAGTAAGTACCCGTAACGATTCATTTTCCTCGACGGGTCGAAGGCGCTTCTCAAAATCCGCCATCGGGCGTCCAATTGTCGCCCAGCTGGCCTCGGCTTTGTGTCGGGAGTGGGGAATGTAAATTTTCGTCCACACGAAAAAAGCGCCGCCAGCAAGCAGTGCGACGCAACCGATTCCCACTGCGAGAGTAACTGCGATAACACGGCGGAATTTGAAAATGCGGGTAATCACAGAAAATACTCCCGGAATCGGGGTCAGAGATATGCGAAAGCACCATTTAAGCCAATCGGAGGTCCTAGAATGCTTCCATAGCACAGAATAGTCCGCTTCTGTCCGCAAACGTCAGGGTTGAACGATGTAAGAATCGGCTCGCGCCTGCTCTCGAAACGCGCAACTGCGAGAGGCAAAGTATCGATCATGAGCCCTACGACCGAACACGTGAAACGAGGCGTGCTGCGTCTATTGCTCAAGCCTCAGCGGCGGCTTGGCGGCTTTAGAGAACCGGCAAAAATGTGACCGAGCCGTTCTCGACTTTAGCGGTCAATTGTTGACCTGGCTTGATGCGCTCCTCAAGGATCGCTCTCGCTAAGGGTTGAGCGATTAGTTGCTCGATTGTTCGTTCCATCGGGCGCGCACCAAACTCGTCGCCGTAGCCTTTTTCCATCAGCAGCGCATATGCTGGCTCCTCTAAAGTAAGCCGCAGATTCTGTTCGCCCAGGCGAGCGTTTAGCTGCCGGACGAACTTGTCGATTATTTCGCGAACGTTCTCGCGACTGAGAGGATTGAAAATCACGATTTGCGAAAATCGATTCATTAGCTCGGGACGAAGGCCGCGTTTTATCGCTTCCATGATCCGCACTTGCAAATCATCGATCGGAGTTTCGCCGGTGACGGACTCTGGTCCGAAGCCAAGATGCTTTTTCTTTTCAACAGAGGCGCTGCCCAGGTTGCTCGTGCAGATAATTACTGTCTCGCGAAAATTCGCTTCGCGCCCACGAGAATCTGTAAGCAGACCTTCATCGAAGACCTGCAAAAACAGATCGAGAACGCGGGGATGCGCTTTCTCGATTTCATCGAAAAGAACGACACTATATGGCTTCGACCGAACGGCATTGGTGAGATTTCCTCCCTCCTCATTACCTTTGTAACCCGGCGGCGATCCAATCAGTTTCGACACCGAGTATTCTTCAATGTACTCGCTCATATCGAATCGGAGTAGGCTGGAGTCGGAACCAAACAAAAATTCGGCCAAGCCCTTCGCTAATTCGGTCTTACCGGTTCCAGTCGGACCCGCAAACAGAAATACGGCGATCGGTCTCTGAGGATCTTTCATTCCAGAGCGCGCCACGCGAACCGCGTCGGCGACCGCTTTGATCGCTTGCGACTGTCCTTTGACACGCTCCGCGAGAGCATCTTCGATGTGCGACAAACGCGCCCGTTCGTCGCCGCCCATCTGCGCGACAGGAATTTTACAACGTTCAGCAACTGCCTTTGCGACATCTTCGCGCCCGATCTTTTGCTCAAC
>JBAQJG010000380.1:0-14645 GCA_049300145.1 Chthoniobacterales bacterium
CTGCGTCTTCGGCAGCCGCTTCATCAAAGGCGGCGGCGTGATCGGTTATCCGCGTTTCAAACTTTTCCTAAACCGGCACGCCAATCTGTTTCTGCGTTTACTTTTTGGCATCAAGCTGAACGACGTCACGAATGCGTTCAAAGGTTACCGGCGCGAAGCCATCGATGGCGTGCGCCCATTGATCGCGCCTCACTTCAATCTCACCGTCGAAATCCCGCTTAAAGCAATCGTCCGCGGCTATTCGTGGACGGTGATTCCGATTACCTGGCGCAACCGCCGCGCTGGGAAAGCTAAGCTAAAAATAAAAGAAATGGGTAGCCGGTACTTATTTATCTGTTTGTATATCTGGCTCGAGAAACATCTGAGTCGGGGCGACTACAGGGTATCAACAACCGGAATCGATCACGCGGCACAACCCAAACCTTAGTGCGCCGACACTTTTCGTCCAATCAGAAGAAATTGCCTCCCGAAAAAGCGCCATGCGATTGGGGCCTTTAGAAACACTTTCAAGAACCACACGGGTGGTTGTCCGCCGCGCGCCATGGTATAAGGCAGAAATTTTGAGTGTTTTAACTCGATATCCAATCCGCGAGTCACGAACGCCTCCTCTAGCGATAGCTCCGTGAGCGGAAGCTGATGATCCCAAAAGTCCCAATAGGCCCCAGGAACATACTTGATATTCGGCCCCATCGCGATTAGCCGGCCTCCCGGCTTCAAGCAGCGGCAAGCCTCATCCAATGTTCGTCCCAAAGCTTCCTTATTCGGCAAATGCTCAAAAAAATTGCTCGTAAAGACGACCTCCAGAGAGGCTTCTTCAAGCGGCCACCGCTGCGAGCAGTCTTGCTCAAACAGAATCACGTTCTCGCCCAGTCGAATTTTCGCGTCCGGGTTTAAATCCATCGCAAACCTATGCGCGCAGGACACATTATTAATAAACTCGCCATACCCGCAGCCAAGATCTAAAACCGCATCACCCTGCGCTATAAAACGGCCAAAGAACCGCTCAATGAGAACAGACCACACGCGTTGCCGGTAAGCCGCTCGTGCCTCAAAACGCGCACGATAGATTCGTTTCAGATCGTCCGGTCTATTGCTGATCATTCTCGTAACGCACGACACTTCCTGCCGCAGAGCGGAACGACCAAACTCAACCGCGTGCCAACAGGCAGCGGATCGGGCCATCGTATCACGATGGCTTCGCTATCTAAACCAAAAGGCTGCGCCGACCGCTCGATCTCGAATCTTACCATTCCATTTCCAACGCGCTGAGTGATCTACCTTGCTGTTACCCTTGAGACGTTTATTCTAGCATCTCGCGCTTTGGCGTTCCAGCAGGAATCCGGGATCACGCCAGGATCGAGGCCATATGTCGACACGCCGCGGCGTATTTGGTCCTCTAACGTACGTCCGTGGATCGTGAAAACCACAAGTCCTTCTTCGGACGGAGGCTTTCGCGAAAAAATGTCAAGAAAGTCTATGCATTCATTCGTATTCAAATGTGTGAGCAAAGACCCAACCCAGATTAAATCGTAGTTCCCTTTAAGATGGATATTTTCGAGCGTTCCGTGTGAATAGATAGGGTCGCGCCGAACGTCATGGCACAAAATCCACGACATCGGTTTCGATGTCACATGCTATAAGCCGTGCTCCTGGAAAGGCAGACTGGAAATGGCGTAAAACGCGTCCATGCCCGCTTGGTAAGTCGAGAACGCGGACCGTCCGGCGAAACAAGTGCGAATCATAAACTCCATTCCCGCGCGAAACGCGAACCTGATTGTGCCAGCACGTTGGTTACGCGCGTCTACAGCCGGCGGTCGCTCATCTCGGTTATGCGGTGAGCGACTTTCAGGCGGCAGAACAAGGCAGCCGCACTTCGATCTCGGTCGCTGCGCATCAGCACCATCGGCGACGAGCTCGATTACGTCATCGAGAGGGTTCGCGCGTCCTTCAGGGCATAGTTCAGTCGGATACTTTTCCCGACCTCCTGCAATAGATGTTGGCAATCGGGCCGTTCTGGGCCTCGGGAAGATCGCGCTGGTGAGTGATTTCGAAGCCGGCATTGCGTAGCGCCAACCAAATCGAGCGGAGGGAAAGCCAGAAGGAGTGGTCCTTAAGCCCGCTACAAGGCTCGTAATAGCCATACTCCGGACGGGTTTCCCCTCCGTATTCGCCCTTGCTTTCCAATTCTTCGACGGCGTAGTGAGTAGAAAGGAAAAAACGGTCGGTTATCGTGGCGACCTCCCGGAGAAAATTCCACGGCTCCGTCAGGTGGTAAAGCAGGCCGCTGCAGAACGCAACGTCAAAGCGCCCAAGACGGCGTAAGGGTTCGGTTTCAAAATCGTAGAGTTCAAACGACATTTTTTTGTCGCCATAAAGATCCTTGATGAACCGCGCCCGTTCAATCAAATAAGAGCGACCGTCCACACCAAGAATGGAGTGTATAGCGGGATTCTCCGCGAGCATCAGAGTGTGACCTGCTTCAAACGACGCGAGCTCGACAAGTGAGCCTTCCACATCCAACCATTCAAAGAAATCACAAACTCTGGCGTCGCCGGCGTACCGGTTCGTTCCGCCATATTCCTTTCCCTTAAAACTGAATTGCGTGAACCAGGGGCCTAGGCGATGAAACTCCACGCTGATGGGATCGGAGGGTACCAGTGGTTGCTGGGCGTTGGAAAAGCTCAGTCCCCCGGCGGTCGGTTTGTCTAATGAAGCGCGCAATCGTTCGGCTTCCTCTAGAATTTCTTTATTCATGCACAATGCTCCGTTTACGATCCCCTTCGGTGTCCCTGGCGGATAATAACGTCGAATAATTGGATCTTCCAGCGCGATAGTCGCTAATCATAAGATCCACTCCCGCACTAAACTCTAGTTTCGGAGCCCAGCCCAAAATAGGGATGGATTACATCCGGCAAAGAACATGAGCAAAGCGATCACAAAGAATCCATTGACTCTGCGAAGGAAACGGAAAAAAGAGGTTGCATGAATCATGAGGATAATGGTCGATAAATCGATGTCAAACGTCGATCGAAACGTTCGATTCTACAAAGATCCTGTGTATCATGGTGGCGTTTCGGATAACGTATCTCCCATTATGTCACGTCATGTTGCAAATGATCTACTGCGTGCTCACCCTTGAAGGTAGTGGTCCCTTGGGGCGTGGCGCTCTAAAGAGGCATGAGTGCCAAGTTATTCGGTCGGTATTTTTCGTAGAGGCCGTCCGCCCGCGAGATTGCAATATTTGTCACCGGTTGAGCATGAAGAGTGCAACTGATTGGAGCACTTTCTTATACCACGCCGGCTGCAACTTAACTCAAAGGGAATACCCAGTGCTGCGTCCCCCAAAAAGGCCCTCGAGGAACCGATGCCTACCATCGCGAAAGAGCCTCACGCTGTCATGAAGCCGGCAGAGCTTGTAGACGTCAGTAATCCAGAACGATACGTGCTGCGTGTGACGGGGATCGCATTCTATTTGCTCCTGGCATACGCGGCCTCAATGACGCTTCCGCTGATCTTTAATAGTACAAGTACGGGTTGCGAGCCTTCCTGGCAGTTTGCCCTGAATTACTTTCCCGGCTCTGACTATAAATTTGGTCCGGATGTTATCTTCACTAGCGGTCCGTTAGGTTTCCTTAATTGGCCGGAAGGCGTCGGCTGGAATCTAGCTGTTGCGTCTGCAGTCCGAATTCTTGTCTGGGCACTGCTCATTACAGAACTGGTCGCCGCTTACCACCGGCGGCCGTTTGCTCCTATCCCCTGTTTTTTCTGTGTTTTGTCGGTGGTTCTGGCGCAGCCGATCCCGATCTGGGCTTTTGATCAGATACTGGCGTTCGCAGCGCTGCTGCTCATCGTCAGAGATCATCCTGAAAAGCAGAGATTTTGGCGCACAACGTTCCCGTTGAGCATCCTAACCGCGCTGGCGTTCCTGGCGTTCCCGGGGAGGGATTACGTGATGTTGATGGCGGCGTTCGCTTTATATTTCGCGCTCACGTACTGGCAAGAGCGGAGCAAACCCTCCCGGACTTCACTGCTGCGATTCGGGTGGGTCGTCGCAGCACCATTCATTGCTTATCTTGCTTACAACCCTTCTGTGACCGGTCTCTGGGCGTATGTCGCCAGCATTATCAATCTTATGAGCGGTTACAGCGTTGCGATGTCTCTTCAGCGGCCTTCAAGTGATTATCTGTGTCTTGGAGTTTTCGCAATCCTGCTACTGAGCTTCGCCATTTACGGGGCGCGGCGGAAGTGGCTTGGGATCGAAGCTATTGCCTGTGTGATGATACCGTTCTTCGCAGGCATGAAATATGGCGCCATCCGGCACGGTTGCGCGATTTTCATTGGATTCGGATTGGTGCTGTTCGCAATTCTTCTCTTGAAATGCAAGCCCGTGAAAGCCGCCACTGTGGCTGGAGGGATGACGTGGGCGCTGCTCTGCATCGTGTCGCTGGTGGAAATGAATATTTGGGCGCTCTCGCTGCAGCTGTGGAATCCGGTGCCGCACCTTGAGCAGATCGGCAAGGTGTTTCATTGGAAACGGTCCATTGCTTCTGTGGTTGCAAAAACGCAGGCCAACCTTCGCGCTGACGCGCTTCCGGATTCCTTGCTGGCGCGAATTCATGGAGCTCCGGTCGTTATCTTTCCCTGGGAGTTGGCATACGGTCCCGCGAACCGTTTGAACTTGGTGCCGCTTTACACCCTGCAGTCCTACACCGCTTACACGAACTGGTTGGATCGCGCGACCGCGCACCATTTAACGAGGACTCCTGGTGATACGCGCCTCTTGGTTGAGTGGAAGAGCATCGATTGGCGCCACCCGTTGTTGGATGTGCCAGCTACCTGGGAGACTATCTACAACTGTTTTGAAGGCGAACTTGCCTTGCCCGGTCTCCTGCTGCTGAAGAAGAAGGATCACCCGGCAGTCTTCAGCTTCAAAGGCGTTAAGCGAACCATAAGCGATGTCCGCGAGTGGCAGAACGTTCCGGACCGAGAACACGCGGTCAGTGTCAGCATATCATTCTCGCCGACTCTCTTAGGGATCGCACGAGGGTTTTTGTATAAGATCAACCCTGTTTACATGGATCTAGAGACGGACCATGGCGGACCGATGCGATTCCGTGTAGTCCCAGATGTGTTGCGGTATCCATTCGTTATCAATTGTCTTCCTCTGGACCAAAGCGATCTGGAATCGCTTGTATTCGGACATGTGTGTCAACAGAAGGTCAAACGTTTTCGCTTCTCGGGCGATGGACTAGGCTCATTCTCATCCTTGGCGGAGGTCGCATTTGCCGAAGCGCCCGATGCGCCAGTCCGGTTTACATCTGAGAACGTTCTTGACTCCGAGAGCAGCGCTCGCGCGGATTCCACACAACCTGCATCGACACAGTTCGAAGGATCTTTTGATATACTCGGTGTCGGCTCTGTGGACGGCTGGGCGTGGGATGCAGCTCGACCCAATGTAGCGACCAAGGTTGAGGTCTATGACGGAGTAAGGCTGCTCGCGACGGTCACCGCCGACGGATTCCGCGCCGATTTGAAAAGCGCGGGGAAGTGGAATGGGAAACACGCATTTCATTACCTTCTCCCGCTAACGCTTCGAGACGGTCGGTCACATACGATCTCCGTTAGATACGCAGGTACCGCATCCGAGCTGCCCGGTTCTCCAAAGAGTTTGTTCTTCCCGAACCCCTAAGATCGAGACACCGAACAGCTTTCATTTAGATCCCTCGCGCCCCGGTGGCAGCGTCACGCTTCCTGTCCACCGCGTGCCACGGGACAGGACACAGGCAATAGGTGACCTTAGTAGGGAGTTCAGGAGTATCGTATTCTGAAGGCTCATTTCATTTCTTCGTGAAACACTTCATTTCCAGAACGCAAGTGACGCGAATTCTTCTCATTAGCGCCCTAATTCCGTGTCAGTAGAACGAATCGCCCGGAATTGCTCCTTAATCGCATTGAACGGTTCCGGCTCGGAAGAAAGGTTCTTCAATCAAGGCAACATAGCATACGGAAACCTTGTGTTAAGGATATAATCCCCTAGACTTCTACCTTCCGTCGCCGGCATCCGCGGTGTTTCTCGCGGATCGGCCTCGTCTCGTGAAAGGCGTTTCTACTTATTCACCAACTGGACATTGTTCGTATCTAGTCCCAAAGCCTTCATATTCTTGATTAACGAGTCCAATGGATAGGGATGGTCTCCTGGTGCGCGGTTTGGGTTTGTATTGTCGATTACACCTCCAATTTTATATCCTCGAAGATTTGCCAATGCTTTTTGCACGTCAGACTCGGGGATGGTGCCCCAGTCGGGGATCATAAGCGCCCTCCGCTCTGCGTAATATGGCCACTCAGGAGACCAGTCAAACCCGAGGAATATGATCACCGAATCAGACTCGGTGTTCTTGAATAACTCTTTTACATGGCTCGCCAAGGCGTAATTATTTACTCTTTGTTTTGGCGCATACACAGATCGGTGATCGGCCGCCGCCAGCAGTACGGCCACTAGCACTGCCGCGAACCCAGCCTTTTGGCCGCCGGGTGTCTCCAGGATCGATACAATGCAAAACCCTACTGCACCCAGCAGGAAAATTCCGTTGCCGCACATGTAATATTCATGCACGAAGTACAGATTGGTAAACACTAAGGGGACAGCCAAGTACAGGATCAGGCATATCCCGACCTCCTTCCAACGCCGTCTGGTGAGAATGAGGGTGAACAGACATGCAATCCAGAAGGCGTAATGATGAGTAAGCAGTAAAGGCGTGCGACCCAGGATCGTGTGCCATGTATCGACGGATAATCGCTGCCCGGACGCACCAACGCTGCCGATAATCCACGGCATTATATGGGAAGACGTCAAGTAATGGCCTATAGGATTTTGTTCCTTCACTCGGTCCGCGAAATGGGTCCACCACAAGCCGACGGCTAGGGGAACGACAATTGACAGGGCGAGCAGAGCGAACCGCTGCCAGACTACGGACCAACGCGGCAAATGGAGCGGACGCTGGAACAAGTCTTTCGTCAAGAAGAGAGCGACCGGGATGACGAAGATCGCAAAAGTTGTGATCTTTACCAGCACCGCAAGAGTTCCACAGATACAAGCGAGGACGATCAAACTTTTCGCACGTCGTTCTGCGTAGAGCGCAGCAGACGCCACGTAAGCCACGCTCAAACAGAGCGCAGTCGTTTCAATCATGAAGTCTCGGGCCCAGAAAATGTAAAACGGACTGACCGCGATAACCGAGAGGAAGAGCAATCGATGTGGTCGCGCGACGCGGAGACTTCCAAGGAGAAGATAGGTGGGGACGAATGTCAGTAAGAAGAAGAAAAAACTAACTAGTCTACCGGCTTGATCCAGAGGCGCGCTGAATAGACGCACAACGAAGACGACGATCCACTGATACAGCGGAAACTCGATTGGTATCGCCCATGGCGGGCCGAGGACCGGCGTCTGATACGCTAGTGCGAGCGGCTGGTGCAGCATGTAATAACATGTTATTGCCGTCTGGGGCTCGCGAAATCCGGCTATCGCGTCATTCCATCCAATGGCGCCGGCCCAGACGCAATAGGTCAAGCAGGCCGCGAAGACAATCACAGCCCACACGAGCGGTCGTTTCAACGGCCGTTTCAAGAAGGATGGTGGCTTAAGCAATAATGTTCCAAGCGCGCTTAACAGCAAAAAATAAAGCAGGAAAGTATGGCTGGCGAAGAGCCTGGTGAAGAGCGTAGCGTGGAGTCGGATCGGGGGCGACGGTATCATTACCAGCTGGGAATCATTGTCCGCCGGGCCCAAGGTTAATTTCATCTTGCGGCCCGCGACTTCAAGATGAGAAATATCATGGGCCGCCGTGATTTCGCCCGGCAAAAAATCCCGCACGGTGCGCCCGAGTGTGTCAACGATTCGGACATAACTTATAACAATATCAGAGGCGCCACGATCGAGCGGGTCAAAGCGAAGAATGTGATATTTCGCTTCCGGGAGGGGAAATCGATAGGCGGCGCTCGATTCGCCACTGCCCACGGGCAGCCGCGTCGAGTCTTGCTCGCTAATCCCCCTGCCTATATCGTAGAAAATCTGGCCAATCCCGGCAGTAGACGAGGACATCGAAACCTCAAAATAAAATGATGGCGTTTGGGCCGAGTAAATCAGGGCAACCACGCCCGCTGAGACAGCAGCGAGAAAGAGGACTAGCGCGAGTTGGAATTTCTGGGACCAAAGCTTCATCGTGAAGACCTGAGTCCAGCGATGCTTCCTTTCGCTCAACAAATCAAGACTTCGGAAAAAGCAATGTCCTGGGAGAGCCCGGCAGCTCGGACCGGGTACCTGCGCATCTAACGGAGATCGTATGTGACCGACCGTCTCGAAGCGTTAGCGGGAGGAGGTAATGAAATGCGCATTTCCCATTTCCCTTCCCCGCGCTTTTCAAATCGGCGCGGAATCCCTCGGCGGTGACCGTCGCGAGCAGCCTTACCGCGTCATAGATCTCAACCTTGATCGCTACATTGGGTCGAGCTGCATCCCACGCCCAGCCGTTCAGAGAGACGACCTCGAGTGTATCAAAAGATCCTTCGAACTGCGTCGATGCAGGTTGTGTGGAATCCGCGGGAGACCCGAAGGCGAAGCTCAATGCGGCGAGCACGATGGCAACGCCTAATGTTATTCCAGAGCGGGGATGAGAGTTCGATGGCCAACGGTTGGGACACGATTTATTTGTCATAAAAATAATTGTCTACAGAGGAATAGCCAAAATAATTTACCATGTCAACAAATTCAAGCGCCGCGCGGAACCGGGCAGCGCAGGGGGTAAGAGATATCAAGACGAGTGAAGCCATCTCCATCCGAAGAATGGCTCTAGTTGCCAATGCGAATTGGTGAAGCGCAGCCTCGAACGGTTATTCTCGCAAAAACGAGACAACGTCGTGGTGATTGTCCCAACCCTTCTCCGTGTACGTCAGCAGCCTTACGTCTTGCATTCTCGCGACCTGGCTGAAAACCCAACATGGTGAGGTAATAGAGATGCCGTAGTCCGAACTGATCCCAAGGATTGTCTGGTCCAGGCGATTCGAGCAAAAGGCAAAATCCTTCTGAGAATATTGCTCCAAAATGTCAGCAATGGCATTCGGATCGAGGCCATATGCCGAGGCTCCATTGCGCAGTCGATCCGCTACTTTGCGTCCATGGATCGTACAGACCAATAAGCCATTCCGAGAAAGATTGGCGCGAAAAATATCGAGAAAATCCATGCACACCTTCGCGCTCAAATGGGTGAGCAAGGACCCTACCCAAATGAGATCGTAATTTCCTTGCAGCGCGATTTTTCCAGGGGATTCGTGCCCCTGCACCGGCGTAGCGCCAAAGGTTCTGGCGCAAAACTCCGTCGCCGACATGTTGATGTCACATGCGGTAAGCTGTGCTCGAGGAAAAGCATGTTGGAGGTGGCGTAAGACGCGGCCGTGGCCGCAGGGCAAATCGAGGATGTTTGTAAAGGTCTCGATTCCCGCAGCCAACATCGAAACTTTGATGCAGTGCAAGGCCTCCTGTCCGACTCCGAAATAGTGACTTGGGTTGCCATCCCACATTCCATCATCCGGAGCGATTTGATCGTTTACGGGCTGACTAGCCGGATCGGCAGAAGAAACTCGCGATATCATGGGGATCGGGTTTATCAGATTATTGCCTACAGTGAAATTGAAACAGAGAGCTTTAAACAGCCACAGCTAAGGACTCTTGCTCTGCATATTTTTTGAGCCCTTCTTTAAGAGTGGTAGTGCAGCGCAGGCCATAAGTCTTTTCAAACTTCGCCATATCTAACAGTGAACAACGAACGTCCCCCAGACGACGTGGTTGAAATAAAATAGGAACCTTGGGGAGTTCGAACTGGCGCGTTACGGCCTGGATTATTTCCTTGGAAGTATGGGACCGCCCGGTGCCGACATTGAATATGTTGTTCGAAGGCGGGTTCTGCATGACCGCGGTAATTACGGCCGAAATATCGTCAATGTAAATATAATCCCTTATTTCGTTGCCGTCTCCGAAGAGCGCGAAGGGCCGTTTGGCTCGAGCGAAGCGAACATAATGGTCAATGATGCCCTGATTGTTATTCGCGCGCTTGAGTAAGCCATAGGGGTTGCCCAGACGCAGGATCGTATAGGGCAACCCGTACTGATTATGGAATGTGCGAGTGAGTTGTTCAAGGAAGGCGCAAAAGGAGCCATAAGCGCAATGTGGATTCAAGGGATGTTGCTCGTTTACCGGCACCCCCCTCAAGTTCTCGCCGTAGATCGTGCCGCCTGAAGAAACAAAAACAATTTGATCAACCTTGGACCTGCGGCAAGCGTCCAGGAGTTGAACGAAAGCTGCGCCAAACCAGGAAATTACAAATCTTATCTCCTCAGGAGAGGAGGACGGGAGAAGATGCGAGACAAGCATAACAATTGAGCGGCAGGGCCTGACGAATTCCCTGACTGCCGCCTCGTCGGAAAAGTGGCCCTTTACATGCTCGATTTTGCTCAGCTGAGAATAGTGGAGATTCCCTCCATCCAATAAAAGACCGTTTCTCGAAAAGGTGCGACAAGGCAGGCCTCTCTCTTGAAGGTGCCAGGACAAGTTAAGGCCGATGAAGCCTGTGCCGCCGATGATTCCGATCACAGTTTAATCGATGCTAGTGAGCCTCGTTCCTTATCCCGTCAGACTCCAGGTCCAGAACAGACGAGCCTTGACTCTCGACTATCGGAGCGGCGAGTTTTCCGCAGCCAAACGGTACATAATCGCCTCTCTGAGGGAGGTGTCTCATCCATGCCTCGCGACGACCTCTTTTGTAAGATCAAGTTGCCGGCCAAGGTGAGTGCGGCTATTGAAAAGGCGCGTAACTTTGGCATGAGCTTTGGCGCCAAGTTCCTCTCGGGCCTTAGGGTCCCTTACCAAGTTCTTAATGCATCTCGCCATGTGTAACGGGTCTCCGGCATGAACAAGCAATGCTTCTTCATGATTCTTCTCCAATATCTCTGGAATACCGAATACGTCCGTAGTTACGATTGGCAACTTAAAGGCCATTGATTCCAGGATGACTCGGGGAAACGACTCTTGAAAGCTGGCACACACAAAAATGTCTGTCAGGCGATAGAAATCGAAGACGTCATGGCGCGGCTCGATCAAGTGTGTGTCTGTTTCACGAATTGTTTCCAGCTGCATGCGCAACAAATGGAGATATGGTGATTCGCACGCCCCTAGCATAACGAAACAGACCTTGGCAATATCGTTCGGCCACCTTGTTTGCAGTAACTCGATCGCCTGGATGAAAATGAGCTGTCCTTTCCGGGGGCAAGTCGTGCCGATGAGGCTGACGACTATTTTATCAGGATCAATCCCATGCTTCACTTTTAAGGAGCGTTGAGAATGTTGCTCGCGGAATCTGTCAATCGCACCCACATCGATTGCCCCTGATATTGTTTTGAAATTGCCCCGTTTTTCATAATGCGTGAAGAGTTTCCGGGTTGCGTCAGCCTGGAAAACTACTCGGTCAGCCGCGGCGAGGCAGCTTTCCACCAAACCCTCTGGCACGGGATCAAAGTGAAAGAATTGATCAAGTGTAGCGCTCTCGTGAATATGCCAGATGGCGGGAAGGTTAAACAGTCCCGCAAGAACCACGCCCCAAAAGCTAGTCAAGGTACTACAGACGACGAGATCATAGGATTTCGCCTCGAGGTTCGCGCCAATTTCGCGCAATCGTTCAGTGTAATCGAGAGTATTTTCCCCCGGTCTCGGCAGGACTCCTTCCACAATCCTAACCAGGATTCCGGCCTCCTCCACTTGGCCTCTTAGGAGGCCGTCCTCCAGGGAGACCATCGTAACATCGTACCCACCGCTGGAGGCGAAGTAAGCCGCATGGTCGAACAACACTTTTGGCGCGCCCTCCAGGTTGAGGTTGTGCGAGATCATCAAGACCTTCAGTTTCCCCACTCGGTCCTTGTGTACAAAATGATTGGGATTCACGACGACCGGCATCCGGTTGAGGTCAAGATTCTCATTGTAGTACGGATCCTTGATGCCTTGGTATCGGCGGAGAAAACTCAAATGCTCCTTGGGTCTCCACCCTTCTCTGCGGGACTGGGCGCAGCGGTGGAGTAGCGTTGCCTGGGGGGTAAACACGACTCGCTTTCCCACGCGTCCCAGGCGGAGACAGTAGTCGATGTCATTATACTCCATCCCGAGATTTGTTTCATCGAAGCCCTTTATTTCGTTAAAAACGGCCTTTGATGTTAGCATGCACGCCGCCGTCACGGCGCTCACATTCCGGGCGGCATGGGTGAGAAAGTTAAATCCTATGATGTCCTTGTCGAGGCGATGAAATAGATGCTCGGCCAGCCCTCCGTGCGATCCGACCAGCACACCGGCGTGCTGGATTGTTCCATCAGGATAGAGAAGCTTGGCCCCGACGGCGCCGACACCATCGATAGACATCCAGCCCACCATCTCTTCCAGCCAGCCGGGACTTAGCGCTTCCGTATCATTGTTCAGCAGCAGGACCAAAGGAGTGGTGGCATGGGCCACTCCGGTATTCACCAAATGTGAAAAATTAAACTCACCAAGCCGCGAGGTGGGCCGGATTACCTCGCAGGCGAGGTCTTTTCTGGAGCCGAGCTCTCTAAGATAGCGTCTGGTAGCTTCATCATCCGAGAAGTCATCCACAACGATCAACTTGACACGGGCGGGATCGACCGTGCGCACGATGCTGGCGATGCATTTCTCAAGCAAGTCGCCGCGGTTCTTGGTGGGTATAACGATTGTGACAGGGTTTTCTCGGAGAAGCTCAGGTGACCACCGCAGCTGGTAAAGGCAACAGTTGGCTTGTTTTGCCCAATCGGGCAGAAACGGAGTCGCCCGGATGCCTCGCCGCGTTAGTGCTTCTTCAATGCTCCTGCGGGCGCTTTCAAAGACATAATTCTTTTGCGCACCGGTGGAAGCGGTGCTCCCGGAATGAGACCTCCAGTGATAGCAGACAAAGGGGAGATGCCGCGCTCGTTCTGGAGTGGTCTTCTCCAAGACCCTCAGGTAAAGATCGAGGTCCTGTGCGCCTTCAAAACCTTCCCGGAATCCGCCCACTTCCTGGAGCAGGCTCTTTCGGATGACGGTGAAGTGCTGGATGTAATTATGAGTCAGGGACATCTCCGGGCTGAACGATCCCTTGAAGATTGGAGCGTATCTCTTCCCTCCCGGCGAAAGCTTGTCCTCGTCCGTATACAGGACATCCAGGCCCCGCTCCGAAACAATAGCTTCCGCCACGTGCAGAAGGGCATCCGGAGTCAACAAATCGTCGTGATCCAGCAGGCCTACGTAATCTCCCTTCGCCAGATCGAGCGCAGAGTTGCTTGCCTTAACGATGTGGCCGTTGGCTGGCCGAATGAAAAACTCCACGCGTGAATCGGCGGCGGCGGCCTTCTCCAGGATGGAGCGGACATGTGGCTCGGTCGAAGCGTCATCCGCCAGGCATAACTGCCAATTAGGGTAAAGCTGCCCTCGGACGGACTCGATCAAGGCCTCAAGATAGCGGGCGGGAGTATTAAATGTGGGCACAACAATACTGATTTGTGGTCCCGTTTGCGCGATGCGAGAGGCATCCCGTGTCATCTTTTTCAAGAGGTAAGGAGTGAGCTGATTTGTTCTTATCCATTGCGTATAGCGATCCTCCTCAGATAGCTCCTGCGGAGGCTCGCGACGGCGGGGGGGATCGGGAAGCTTTATGATTACCTCTCGCTGGAGACAGCGCATACGTGTGCCGTCTGTCAGAACTGCTTCGACCTCCAGCCTGCTTCGACCGGAAAAGCCCATCCCAATGGGAACGTAACCTTCGAAGCCTGATTCTCTCGCTGAAGGGAACTGTGGGAGATGTCTTGCGACATCAGCCCGCGGCAGGGAATGAGCCAGACGTGCCTCCACCTCACCATTAAGACGGGCAGAAAGGGCAGCCACGTTTTTCATTCTAAGGTAAAGCCAACCCGTTACGAGCAAGAGTCCGTACTCATTGGTTACCTCGTCGCCTGGATTTTCCATCGTGCCTTGAAAATCGATTCCCCATCTGACGGGAACGGTGTCTAAAGGCTGCTGGCTTCGCTCCGTCGCATGAGAGCACCGCAATTTCAAAATTCGGGAGTAATCCGAGTCAAAAAGCGGATGGGGTGATCGGCCTTCGTCAGCGCCCTGAAGAACGTAGTGCTGGAGCGGGTTAACTTCCCCGGCCTTAAGCGGCGGATCCTGTCGCATATACCAGCCGGAGTCGAAGAGGGGATGAGGATCGCGTCCTTCCAGCGCTCCACATTCCAGGTAGTGTTGCAGCGGATTGATGTCGGAGGCGAGAGCGGGGTTCTGCTCCAGATACCAGGATGAATCAAAGAGCGGATGCGGGTCGCGGCCTGCACGCGCCCCAAATTTTAAATAATGTTGGACCGGATCCATTCCGGCGCTTGCGACATCCGGGTTTTGTTCGAGATACCATGCGCAATCGAAAAGCGGATGCGGACTGCGACCATGATGGCAACCCCATCTCACGTAATGTTCAAGCGGGTTAACTCCTGCGACTTCGGGATTTTGCGCGAGATACCAACTCGTGCTGAAAAGAGGATGCGGATCGCGTCCCTCCAGCGCTCCACATTCC
>JBAQJG010000381.1:0-7189 GCA_049300145.1 Chthoniobacterales bacterium
CTTAGAAATAGATGTTCGTCGCAAGATTTCGCAAAATTTTTCTCCGGCCGGTGAAAAACATTTTGAGATCCCCTACTTAACGCCCTGAGTAGCGCAATCGATTTACCGAGTCCAAGATTCGTCCAGACTAACTTGTGTCTCTCTCTCTCTGTTAAAATGTGCTCCGCATTCCCGCTTACTTCTCAACTCCTCAACTCTTCAACTTCTCAACACTGTCTTAATCCTGCTCACCGAGAGTTTGGACGTACGTTTTGCCGTACGGATAGAAGAGTTCCTTGCGGCCTTGCTGCCACGCCGCTTTGAGTTCGGGCGTTGTAATGTCCCAGTCCGGCCGGCATTTCTTGGTAACGGCACGCAGGTCCTGGCGGAGATCTTCCATCGTCGGCCGCCCGAAGAACCAATAGCCCATGTAGATCTTATATATGACAAGGCCGGGCTCGAGGACGATCACGTGCGGGATCATGGGATTGTGTAGAGGATCGGTGTATTCGGCGATGTCGAGATCTTTTTGGACTTTACGCGCTGGGTCCGAGAGGAAAGGCCAGTGGGCACCGACTCCGCTGCGATATTCATTCGTCTCGGTGATATTGTCGGTGCTAATCGTGACTAGCCGGCAATAGCCAACCTCGATCTCACGATGGAGTTGAACAAGGCCTTCATGTTGCCGTCGGTCCTTGGGGCAAAAGCCTCCGCGGCTGAGGACGAGAACCATCGGATGTTGTCCTTGTAATTCGGAGAGCTTCCGGTGCTTCCCCGTGTGATCGGAAAGCTCGTAGTCGGGAAAAACCGCTCCGGGAGCGATGTCAGATCGCATAGGTAAACCGCCTTTTTCTTACTAGAACACGAGTCTCTTTCCTCTCCTCCTCGACCGAGGACAGGATTAAGGTGAGCAGCCGATTACGATTATGAACATACGCAGGAGCGGGAGCGGAAGCAGTAATCATGTTCAACGTGAACGAGCGAGAAAGTTTTGCACCAATGCGGCGATCTCATCTGCCGCCGTGTCCAACGCGAAATGGCCCGCATCGAGGACGTGGACTTCCGCCTTCGGTACGTCCTTGCGGTAGCGTTCCGGTTCGCCGGGATCGAAAGAGAGATCGTACTTGCCCCAGATCACCAATAGGCGCGGCTGCTTCTCGCGCATCCAAGTTTGCCATTTCGGGTACGCGTCAACATTTGTTCGATAGTCGTAGAACAAATCGCTTTGAATCTCCGCCTGGCCAGGCTGATTGAGAAAATAAAATTCGTCGGTCCAGAGATCCGGGTCATAGCGCTCCACGTTGGGATCGTTCCCGACATGGCGCGTCCGCGTTGTCGGCAGCGAAAGCAGATTTGTGCGAAGCGCATTTTCGTTAGGCGCGCGATCGGCCCAAAAGGCCCGTCGTGTTTTCCAATTCGCTCCGAGGCCTTCGTTGTGCGCCACGGCGTCCTGGACAATGAGACCCTCGATCCGCTCCGGATGCGCGAGTGCCATGCGAAAACCAACGGGGCCGCCGTAATCCTGAATGTAAAGAGTAAAACCCGAGAGCCCGAGCGCTTCGGTAAAGTGATTCATGATCTCCGTATAATGATCGAACGTGTAGGCGAATTTTTTCGGGTCCGGCCAATCGCTGTGTCCGAAGCCCGGGTAATCGGGCGCGACAAGGTGATAGCGATCGGAAAGCCGGGCGAAGAGAGGCTCGAACATTCGCGATGAAGAAGGAAGTCCGTGCAGCAAAAGAAGCGTCGGCGCGTCTTTCGGACCGGCCTCTCTATAAAAGATGGAGAGCCCATCTATCTGTGTGGTGCGATAAAAAGTCGGGTGTTTCATAGGACGTTCCTTTCCTTGGGCGAGCAATTGAAATGATGCCAGTATCACAGAAATCGCCAGCGCCATGCGGAAGATCGGCGAGCATTGGGTCTGACGCGGCGAGCTAAAAGAGCCCATTGTTTAAGTCCAGTTAGTGGGCGTGTCTACGCTACCTCACATGGTCAGAACGACGCGGAACTGCGCTTTCCCGCTCATCATTCGAGCATAAGCCTCGGCTGCTTTTTCAAGGGGATATGTTTCAATCATCGGGCGCACACCGCTGAGTTCGGCGAAGCGCAGGGTGTCCTCGGAATCGACAGGTGTTCCCGAGGACCAGCCCTGAATGGCTCTGCTTCCGGAAATGAGCTGTATCGGTGTGACTTCAATGGGATCGAATGTCGCACCGATCACCATGAGCTTGCCGTTCGGCCCCAGACCGTTGATCAACTCGGACATCGATTTCGAGCTTGGGGCCGTCGCCAGAATGACCTGTGCGCCGCCCAGCTTCTGCAACGCCTCTGCCGCGTTCGTCGATTTGCTATCGATGTAAAGAGTCGCTCCGAGTTTCTTGGCCAGCGCCGCCTTCTCGGTTCCGCGCCCAATGGCAGCGACCTTATAACCAAACTTGCTCGCGAATTGAATTCCTAGATGACCGAGACCGCCGACACCAGTAACCGCGACAAGGTCACCGGGAGATGCACCGCTGTGCCGCAGCGCGTTGAAAGTGGTAATTCCAGCGCAGAGCAGAGGTGCGGCTTCAATGTCAGTTAGACTTTCCGGAATCGCCGCCAATGCCTCCACCGGAGCGACCATGTATTCCTGGTATCCGCCGTCATAACTGATGCCCGAAATTTTTAAATTGCGGCAATTGCGAAAATCTCCGCGCCGGCATGAAGGGCAGGTGCCGTCCTGGCCGCCGTGCCAGCCGACACCGACGCGCTGTCCCTTTTTCCACACGGAAACACCGGCACCCAATTCATCGATGATGCCCGCGACTTCGTGCCCTGGAACGCGGGGATACTGAATTCCGGGCCACGCCCCTTCCTTCGTGAGCACGTCACTGTGGCAAACACCGCAGGCGTGCACCTTGATGCGCACCTGTCCTGCGCCAGGCTTGGGAAGCTCGCGCTCGACGATCTCGAAATCGCCGCCCGCCTTGGAAACCTGCGCCACCTTCATTGTCGTTGCCATAAATCCTCCTATGAATTCTCAGCCATTGTTAATCCTGCACCTCGAAAATAACTTCTAGCTCAACCGGGGTGCCGAGTGGAAGGCTTGCGACGCCGTACACCAAGCGGCAAGGGCTCTTCTCTTTTCCGAAGACGTCTTGCAACAACTCCGAAGCGGCGTCAGCGATTTTCGGCTGATCGCGAACATCCCCCGAAGTGGCGACGGACACGCCAAGCCGGACGATTCGCGTCACTTTGTCGAGCGATCCCAAATGTTTTCTCGCGACAGCGAGGACGTTGAGCGCGGCGAGATGTGCAGCCTTGCGTCCCGCTTCCATATCAAGCTCCGCTCCGACGCGTCCGACAAATTTCGCTGCACGGCCTTCCGTGGGCAACATCCCGGTAAGAAAAAGGAGATTGCCCGTCTGCACCGCTTCCACGTAAGTGCCGAACGGCTCCGGCGGCGCCGGGAGCTTGATGCCAAGTTCTTTCAACCGCTGCTCGGCGCTGGCCGACTCAGAGTTTTCGCGAGTTACCATTTGCCAAAGTGCGCACCGCCGTCCACGTGCAGCACCTCCCCTGTGATGTGGCGAGCTTCTGTCAGATAAACGACAGCGCTGGCAATGTCCTCAACGGTGGAGATTGTGCCCATCGGGTTTAGCGTTTTTAGAGAATCCTCCGGATCCTCGGCGTGAAGCGGTGTGTCGACGACCCCGGGAGCTACGGCGTTGAATCGAATGTGCTCTTTCGCGTACTCCATCGCTAGACTCCGCGTGACAGCGTTCAGGCCACCTTTAGTGATCATAGAAAGGGAAGCGGCCACGCCGGCAATTGGATTATCGGCCAGCGCAGCGCTGATGGTTACGATGCTACCGCCGCGCTTTTGTGCCTGCATTTGTTTAACCGCAAGCTGCGTGATGTGAATGAAGCCGGCGAGGTTGGTCGAAACCAGCGCGCGAAAATCGTCGGTCGTGTATTCCGTAAACGGCTTTACTAAGAAAATACCGGCGTTCGCGACGACGGCATCGATCGAGTCGAATCTCTTGATCGCCAGTTCCGCAACTTTCTGCGCTGTCTCAAATTGACCTATGTCACCATCGATCAAGGCAAGATGATCAGAAGCTGAAAGCTCTTTCGATTTCGTCGCGTTCCGCGCGGTTCCTACAACATCGTAGCCGCGCGCGAGAAACGCTTTAATAATGCCCGCGCCGATGCCTTGCGAGGCTCCCGTAACAACCACTGTCATGACGGCCTTTCTTGTTGAAGATAAAGAGGCTCGTCCCGAAACCCGGTCCCCCTGTCAGGGCGAACCGCGAAGCTTTGGCATCGCATCTATATCTAGTACAGACGAACCTAAGACGCGACATTGGCGAGTCAAGATCGACACCCACGCCTGCCGCGCCGTAGACTCTTGTCGCGCCGGCTTGTCACGTCGGAGCTTTAGCATAGACGGAAACTCAATGAAGGTGGATGGCGTAGGCGGGCCAGTCCGCGATTTATCCAGACGAAATCTTGTTTAAAGATTTTCAACTCGTTGCTTCGCGGTAGAAGGCGTGCTGCGAAGATCGATCTCGAGTAGCGTTGCTTCGTATGCCTTCGGTCGTATTTCTTCGCGCGGTGAACGTCGGTGGGACGAACCGATGTCAGCCAGCTCTAATCGCGAAACAGTTGGCGAAGTTTGGCGTCGTTAACATTGGCGCGGTCGGCACGTTTGTGGTGCGTGAAGATGTCAGCGAATCCGCTCTTCGCGCTGCGATTGCCAAGAAGCTGCCATTCAAATGCGAGATCATGATCTGTCCGGCGCGCGACATCATTAAACTCACAGTAACGGATCCGTTCGCACGACAGCCGTCTGGCCCGGAGATAACGCGCTTCGTGAATGTGTTGCACAAACGACTTCGGACGTTGCCTCCTCTTCCTCTCAGTCTGCCGTCGGACGATGACTGGCTGCTGAAGATCATTGCGATCCAGGACCGATTCGTCTTGGGTCTGTATCGTCGGCAGATGAAGGCGATCAGCTACCTCGGCAAGATCGAGAAGCTCCTGGGCGTGCCGGCGACCACACGCAACTGGAACACGATCGAAAAAGTCCATCAGGTGCTGACCACTGACCTCTGACCTCTGCGCGCAAAGCGCGCCTCAGCGACCGGTCATTTGTTCGAGCTTTTCCGGATATCGAGCACCTTGCACGGTAATCTTTGAGGCGGCGCTTTCGATCTCACGGAGATCGTCGGGTGTAAGTTCGACTGAAACTGCTCCGATGTTTTCTTCCAAGCGATGCAGCTTCGTCGTACCTGGAATTGGAACAATCCACGGCTTCCGCGCGAGCAACCAGGCCAGCGCAATCTGAGCAGGTGTCGCGTTCTTCCGTTTTGCGATCTTGCCAAGCAGATCAACCAAGGCCTGATTCGCTTTGCGAGCCTCAGGCGTAAAGCGAGGGAGGGTGTTGCGCAAGTCGGTGCTGTCGAATGCAGTGTTTTCGCTCACCTTTCCCGTGAGGAAGCCCCTGCCCAGAGGACTAAATGGAACGAATCCGATTCCAAGTTCTTCGAGTGTCGGTAACACTTTCTCTTCAGGCTCTCTCCACCACAGCGAATATTCGCTCTGGAGTGCAGTGACCGGCTGGACCGCATGTGCGCGACGGATGGTTTGCACTCCTGGCTCAGAAAGTCCGAAGTGCTTCACCTTGCCTTCCTGAATCAGCTCTTTCACCGCGCCGGCGACATCTTCAATCGGCACGCCGGGATCGACGCGGTGTTGATAGAACAGGTCGATCACATCGGTCCTGAGTCGTTTCAGCGAACCGTCGGCGACCTCTTTGATGTGCTCCGGCCGACTATCGAGTCCAATCTGCTCACCTTTAGGACCAAACTTGAATCCGAACTTAGTGGCAATTACGACTCGCTCACGTATCGGAGCCAGCGCCTCGCCCACCAGCTCTTCGTTCGTGAACGGGCCGTACGCCTCGGCGTTATCGAAGAATGTGACGCTGCGTTCGACGGCTGCCCGAAGGAGTGAGATCATCTCCTGCTTGTCTGCAGCTGGGCCGTAGCCAAAGCTCATTCCCATACATCCGAGCCCGATCGCCGACACTTCCAAGTTGCTCTTTCCAAGTCTGCGCTTCTGCATGTTTGAGCTCCTCTCCTTATCTAAATATCGGCGCAGAATGTCACGCCGCGCTTCTCTGAATTCGACGTTCGATGTTGGACGTTGGGCGTTTTCCGCCCGGCAACTGATCACTTTCGGTATTGTTCGTCGCTGACTTTTTCCATCCAGTCGACCGGCTTGCCGTTCAGCGCCTCTTGAATGGCTATATGCGTCATCGCAGAAGTCGGACTTGCGCCATGCCAGTGTTTCTCACCGGGCTCAAACCAAACGACATCGCCGGGTCTGATTTCTTCTAGTTGTCCGCCCCAACGCTGCGCCCAACCAAGTCCGGACGTGACGATCAACGTCTGACCGAGTGGATGTGTATGCCACGCGGTGCGAGCACTCGGCTCGAACGTGACACTTGCGCCACGCACGCGCGCCGGTTCAGGCGCCTCAAACAGCGGGTCAATTCGAACGGTACCCGTAAACCAATCCGCCGGTCCCTCGTTCGAAGCCTGCGATCCTTTTCTTTTAATTTCCATATTTTCTTCTCAACGTCTCAACATCTCAACTGTCTTCCGATTTCCATGCTCTGAACCTCGGCGTTTCCGGTTTGCTACTCAACCCTCAATCATGCCGCTTTGCGCGCGAGGCACGCTGTTTGCTCGAAAATCGCCATGTTTGTTCTGTCTCTTTTCGCGCTTCTTGTTTTGCTGCCGGCGGCCGTTGCCTTAATTTCTGAAGCCTCGCACTGGCATCGTTTTCCTACCAGGCCGGCCTTTAGTATTGGCGCAGCTGTTATTTACCGGCAGGAAGTGGCGTCGACTAGCCCGACTGCGGCCGCACGCGATATTCGCCCGGCAACCCGCGGTGAATATTACTATTACAGCATTATCGATTATCTTCGTGTCACCGAAGTGCTGGGCGATGGCCGCATCATCGCGGTCGCGCGCAACGATAAGCGCCTTTGTTTCTGGCCTAACGACTCCAATTTTCGCAAAGCTCGTTTGTCCGAGCGCTTCACTTGCCGCGGGCGCTTTCCGCATTCCTGAGCGTCGGGATTTCCGTCGCCCGTTCTCAGCGCGGCGAAGTGTCGATAGTATTTACAACAGCAAATAACCGCAGTTATTGAGTGTAACTC
>JBAQJG010000382.1:0-1540 GCA_049300145.1 Chthoniobacterales bacterium
GGAAGGCGGTCTGATGAGCTACGGAACCAATCTTGCCGACACCTATCGCCTGGCTGGCATCTACACCGCCAAAATACTGAAGGGCGTCAAGCCCGCCGACCTGCCGGTTGAGCAGGCGGTGAAACTCGATCTGGTCATCAATCTGAAGACCGCCAAGGCGCTCGGGCTGACGATCCCGCAGACGCTGCTCGGCCGTGCCGACGAGGTGATCGAATGAGGCGGCGTGAATTCATCACGATATTGGCCGGGGCGGCGGGCGCGTGGCCGCGCGATGCACTGGCGCAGCAATCGACGATTCCCGTGATCGGGTTTCTGAGTAGCGCGTCGCCCAAGGCTTACGCGGGCCGGGTCGCGGCCTTTCGCAAAGGTCTGACTGAGTCGGGTTACATCGACGGTCGGGACGTGGCGATTGAATTTCGCTGGGCGCAAGGCCAATACGATCGACTGCCGGTGTTCACGGCTGACTTGGTCCAACAAAAGGTCGCCGTGATCGTCTCCAGTGGTGGCGACGTCGCGGCCCTCTCCGCGAAGGCAGCAACTTCTTCGATACCGATAGTGACGGTGAGCGGCACTGATCCGGTGAAAGCGGGACTTATCGCCAGCTTCAACCGGCCGGGCGGCAACATTACCGGCGCCAGCTTTGTCGCGACCGAGTTGGAGACAAAGCGGCTGGAGCTGTTGCGCGATCTGGTGCCTACGGCCGCGCTGATTGGGATACTCATCAACCCGGCCAATCCGGCTGCCGAGAGCCGCTCGGAAGACCTGCAGATGGCGGCTCGCACACTCGACCGGGAAATTCACATTGTGAGCGCCAGTAGTGAAAGCGAGCTTGAAACGGCGTTCGCGACCTTGATCCAACAGCGAGCCGGTGCGCTCCTCGTCAGCACCGATTCGTTCTTTACAAGTCAGCGCGACCGACTCGTCGCGCTGGCCGCGCGGCACGCGCTGCCCACCATTTATGCATGGCGTGAGTTTGTCGAAGCGGGCGGATTGGCGAGCTACGGGCCAATCATCAACGAAGTTTACCGCCAAGTCGGGATCTACACGGCCCGGATTCTCAAGGGTGAAAAGCCCGCCGACCTGCCCTTCCTGCGGCCGACCAGGTTCGAGCTGGTGATCAATCTCAAGACTGCCACGGCGCTCGGCCTGACGATTCCGCGGTTGATACTCGGCCGCGCCGACGAGGTCATCGAGTGAGGCGTCGCGATTTCATCGGCATAATTTACGGCGCTGCTTTGACATTGCCCTTTAGCGCCGCTGCTCAGCAGCCGGGCAAGGTCTGGCGAATAGGCGATGTGACTGTGGTTGGACCCGCGCGCGGTCGAATCTTTGCGCAAGCGCTCGAACAGCGCCTGGCTGACCTCGGCTATGTGCAGGGTCGGAATATCGTGCTGTTGGACCGACTTTCGGATCCGCAGCCGGACAAAATAGAAGAGGCTATTATCTCGTTGGTCCCGCAAGTCGACCTGTTGGTTGTGTGGGGAAATGCCGGAATGCCAGCGAAGAAATTAGCCGGTGGCGTGCCGACGGTGTTCATATC
>JBAQJG010000383.1:0-2213 GCA_049300145.1 Chthoniobacterales bacterium
GCCTCTGGGCATTCCGCAACTCATGATGGCCTTCACGAAAGATGGCCAATTGGATCCCAAGATCGCGGCTGAGCGTGATCAACTTTATCCAATTTCGGTCGCCGCTAAGAAGGCCGCGCGCGCCGACATTCCGGATGCAAAGATCGATCCCGGCGCGGACGGATGGCACAAGGGTTCTGCGGTCCAGCTCGATCTCAAAACTGTTTTGGCGAAATAGCGCCCGTCATCTCTTTCGCAGCCGCGGTGGGGAAGAGGCATCGGGACCTGCTCTCGATACTTTCGCTAGCTTTTACCGCAGGCGCGCACCAGATCGCGCTCCGCGAATTGGATAGCAACCAGAATGTAAGCTGTCGTCATCACAGCGAAGAACGGGTGCCTGCGATCATGCGCGGCGTGCTCCGAATGCGATAATGAATCCCAAAGCCTAGGTTCCGCACGTGACTAAAGAAACGACGCCACAGCTCGAACGCGCCCTGACCTTGCGCGATTTGGTGCTTTTCAATCTTGTCGCGGTCATCGGCATTGGCTGGGTGGCGACCGCCGCGAAGGCTGGGCCGAGCGCGTTGACGTTGTGGCTGCTTGCGGCCATCCTCTTTTTTGTCCCGCAGGGCCTCGCCGTTATTCAACTTTCTTCGAGCTTTCCTGCCGAGGGCGGCATCTACGCTTGGACAAAAAAAGAGTTTGGAGAAGGACACGGCTTTATCTGCGGCTGGTGCTATTGGATTAACAACGTCCTCTACTATCCAACCCTGCTTCTCGGCGGCGCCGTCAGCGCCACTTACGTTATCGGTCAAGGCGAGAGCGGACTGGCGAATAATTGGACCTATGTGCTTCCTTTCACGCTTATCGCTTTGATTTTGGCCGTTGCGCTCAACGTCGTCGGCGTGGACACGGGCAAGTGGTTACAGAACATCGGCGGCGTCAGCGTCTATCTCCCCGGCATCCTTCTCATTTTGCTCGGTCTCTACGCCGCTCTGACAAAGGGCTCGGCCAACACTCTGACTCTCGTACAGCTGAAGCCGGACCTAACGAATCTGCCGTTACTTAATCTGTGGGCCACGATTGCCTTTGCCTTCGCTGGACTCGAACTTTCTTCGACGATGGGCCACGAGATTCACAACCCGCGTCGCAATTTGCCGCGCTCAATCTACATCGCCGCGCCATTGGTCGCGCTCATCTACGTCTGCGGTACAGGCTCAATGCTCTGGCTCGTTCCGAAACAGGAAATCAACATCGTCGCCGGTCCGCTTCAGGCCATCACGACCGGCATGCGCGATCTGGGCGGCGTGTGGTGGTGGGTCGTGCCGCTCGCCGCACTCTGCCTCACTCTGGCGAGGATCGGTGGACTCGGCGCCTGGCTGACAGGATCAGCGCGCGTCGCCTTCGTGGTCGGACTCGATCGCTATTTTCCCCCTGCTTTCGGCCGAATTCACCCGCGTTGGCGTACGCCTTACATCGCGATCCTTATTCAAGCGCCGATCGCCGCTTTCTTTCTTTTGCTCTCCGTCCTGGGGAAGGGGACTACGGTTGAGAAATCGTTTCTCATCCTGCTCGACATGTCGCTGCTCATTTACTTCATCCCCTACATCTACCTCTTCGTCTGCTTCATGGTTCATTGTTGGAGAAGAAAAAGGAAGACCAACGAGAGATTGCTCGTTCCCGGTGGCGCGACCGGAGCGTTGATCATCGGTCTGTGCGGTCTTTCGATCACGCTCTTTGCCATGATTGTTGCCATGATTCCACCGCCAGGCACATCCGACATTTGGATCCACGAAGCAAAAGTGGCAGGCGGTTCGCTTCTCCTCGTCCTCCTCGGTCTGCTTATCTACTGGCGCGCGAAGAGGAAGCAGTCAGTTTAATCATCCGGCTTTATCTTATCCTCGTAAACGCAAGCTTGGAACCATTGGGCTCTCTCAAAATCATGTGGTCACCCGAGAATTCCATCTGATAAACGGAAGTAGCGAACGGCGTCTCGATCTTAACTCGGTTACGGTCTCCGAAACTATACCTGCCTCGCATCTGCCCGATTAGGACAGACCTATCTTTAGAGAATTCCCAAACCATCGCATTTGCGTCCCCCGATGTGCGCCATTTACCGACGATGCCGTGGGAGGGACCACCGCAGCCGAATATAGCACCGAGAAAAATTGCAAAAGCGATGACCAATAGCCGAGGCTTATGTCGCGTGAAAATAAGGTGCATAACAGCAGAGA
>JBAQJG010000384.1:0-2619 GCA_049300145.1 Chthoniobacterales bacterium
GTCATTGCCAGCATCGGCGGCGGCGGACTCATCACCGGCGTCGGCAGCGCGATCAAAGCGCTCAAGCCCGAGATCAAAATTTGGGGCGTTGAACCGGAAACGGCAGCGCCGGCCGCGCTTTCTTTCCAGAAACGATCTCCACAAGTGTTCAAGAATTGGAAGGCTTCGTTTGTCGATGGTGCCGGCGGCCAGAGCATGTTTCCCCGCATGTGGGAGCGGATGAAACCGGTCGTGGACAGTTATATTGTCGTCACTCTGGATGAAACGAAGAAGGCGATGCGGTTGATGGCGGAAAAGGCGAGAGTTATTTCCGAAGGTGCGGGCGCGTTGCCCGTTGCTGCTGCATTGACTGGAAAAGTGGGCAAAGGCCCGATCGTCGCCATCGTCTCGGGCGGCAACATCGACATGAAGAAGTTTTGCGAACTGATCGGCGCTACCATGTCCGCCTGAGTGGGTGCGCCTCGGTATTGAAGACGATTTTGTCGAAAGCCTAAGTCCGGGGCGGCGCGAAGAGCAGGTAGAAATACTTAAAAGTTTCGGCCAGAACGAAGCTCTCCATTTCATCGCGCTGTTGTTTGGTGGTCACGTCGGCGAGCGCGGCGTAG
Organism: Chthoniobacterales bacterium; assembly: GCA_049300145.1. Classification (GTDB taxonomy): domain Bacteria; phylum Verrucomicrobiota; class Verrucomicrobiia; order Chthoniobacterales; family UBA10450; genus AV133. The sequence continues at coordinate 606 of JBAQJG010000384.1, forward strand.
CCAGCATCGGTGCGGCAATATTTGACGAAGTCGTTAAAGATCTTTTCGCCGATCCGGCGATACTGCGGATCGCCCGTGTAACGATAGAGATAGTAAGTAGATTCAACAATCTCGGGACGCAGATGATAGCCACCGGCGATAACGCGCATCCTTTTGTAATCGAGCAGTTCAGGTTCGATGCCCTGCAAGTTCCACATCTTGAAGGATGACGCCTGCAGTCGACGCGCTCGCGTGATGTCGCCTGAAAGCGCGAGCAGCGCCGGAAAGAATGCGTCGAGCGCGCCGTAAGTCGTCGCTGTGCGCTTCCCCGTTTGCATATCGGCGTGCCCGTACCACAATTCGCCGCTTGTCTCGTCGGCGAGGTATTTGTGAACCGCAGGAATGGTCGCATTCCACATATCGCGGCAATCTTGATCGCCGAACAATCGCCAGCATTTCCAGAGATACTCGTAGTATGAATCGATTCCGCCGCTGATATGACTGTCGGTGTCCGTCCACACACCGGTCTCGACGTTGATTATCGATCCGACCAGACCGATCGCTGAGCGGCGCTTGTAGGTTTCAACTAGTGCGCGTTTCGCTTTCTCGTAAAAAATCGGTTTGCCAGTCAGTTTGCTTAACGTCCCGAACTCGAGCAGCAGTGTTCCCGTTTCCGCCGGATTCGTCACCGCGTCACGCACTTCGCGCGAGCGAAGATTGGCATAAACGTACGGGAGTCCAGTCGGCGAATCGAAAACCGGGAGCAACCGCGTGCCCAAATCTTCCGCCAGGTTCAGCAGGCGTTTGTCGCCCGTCAGTTGGTAGCTCGAGAGCAGTCCGCCGAGCAGGCGAATCGTGACCTCAAAATTTTTGACGTAAACGTCGCGGTCGAAGGAAAGCTCGTTGACGATAAGCGACCGGGTCTTTGCTGCTTCGGCATCGAGATTCATTAGGAGCAGCGTGTCAAGTGCATCGACTGGCGTCATCAGAAGCGACTGTCCGTACCAATCATGCGCGGTTTTACTTAACGGCCGCAAAGCGTCGTGGCCCCACGCGTAACGCTCGTAATTATTCCAGGCGTGCAGAAATTCGGTCCGAACACGATCGGCGACTTGCCGCGCATGCGTCTCGTCGCGTGACCCACGGCAGCCCTGTATGGCAAGCATGGCCAAAACTGCGAACAACATCGTTGGCGTAATTCGGTCTCGCATTCGTGTGCAGATCAATGTAACAATCGGCGTAGGAGGTTCCGATGAATACCATGTCCATTTCTCGACGTAAATTTGCGCAATTGCTGGGTGCGGGCGCGGCGGTCGCGATCGTTAAACCTGCATTTTCTTTACCGACCGAGACGGTCGCAAGTCCGCCAGTCGGACGGAGTCGCCCGCAGGCGACATCGACATCTACCGGCGTCGTCCGCTTGAGCTCGAACGAAAATCCTTACGGGCCCTCACCGAAAGCGCTCAAAGCGATGACCGACTCGTTCGGCCTGTCGTGTCGATATCCCGATGTACATAACGACGAATTGATCGAGGCCTTGGCAAAATTGAACGACGTCAATCGAGGTCAAATCGTGCTCGGTGACGGTTCGAGCGAGATTCTGAAATTGTGCGCCGAGACATTCACCGGGCCGGCGCGCGGCAATTTGGTCGCGGCCGATCCGACTTTCGAAGCGCTCCTTAATTACGCGAGCATCAACGGCGCTGAGGTCGTGAAAGTACCGGTCACCAGCAGTTTCAGTCATAATCTCGCGAAGATGGGCGCCGCGGCGAAGGACGGGCTCATTTACATCTGCAACCCGAATAATCCCACCGCCAGCATCACGCCGAAGAACGAACTGCGCGAGTTTATCGCCAAAACTCCGCGCCAGACAATGATCCTGGTGGACGAAGCCTATTTCCATTACGCCGACAGTCCCGACTACGAGAGTGTCATTCCGATGGTCAACGATCATCCGAACTTGATTGTCGCGCGTACGTTCTCAAAAATTTACGGCATGGCGGGACTGCAGTGCGGCTATTGCGTGGCCCAACAC
>JBAQJG010000385.1:0-10537 GCA_049300145.1 Chthoniobacterales bacterium
CGAGCTGGCGGAATCGCGCCGGAAATGATCAAAACGTTTGGATTTCCAGTGAGCCCCAAATTTGCCGACGTAATGCAAGATCGACCGCCACCTTCCGAAAAATCTGAAAGACGCGTTCTGTATATAATCAACCCGACCACGCTGAAGGCGGCCAAGCTGGTGCGGCGACTTCTCGGTCTCAACATTCATCTGACTGTGACCGTCGGACGCGATGATGAACTCAGGCGGGCGGTCGAAGCCGTAGCTGGCGATCGCAGGATCGACATCGTTGGCTGGACGGATGAGCTTCCGCGCCTGCTTCGCGGGAGCCATTTGCTTATCGGCAAGGCTGGCGGGGCAACGGTTCAGGAAACCATCGCGGCCGCTTGTCCCATGATCGTCAATCACATCGTCTCCGGGCAAGAGGAAGGCAATGCGCGCTTGATCGTCGAAACAAACTCGGGCGTAATTGCCCGCGCGCCTGGAGAGGTCGTTGCGCAAGTTGAGCGAGCATTTGCCAATGACGCAAAACAATGGCGCCAATGGGCGACTAATATCAGCCGCTTGAGCCGGCCCTGCGCCTCGCTCGAGACCGCCGAGTTCTTATTGTCGCTCTAACGTGAGAAAATCTCTTCACCGGCGACGAACGTCCGCATCACTTCCAGCGCTGGCGAAATAACTACGAGATCGGCATCTGCTCCTGCCTCGAGACGCCCTTTCCTTTCCAGTCCGATCTCGCGCGCGGGATTCTTCGTCGCCATCGCGATCACCTCGTGGAGCGTTACATCGACATCTCGCACGAGCGTTCGAACAAGATCGATCATATGCGATGCGCTGCCCGCCAGTGCCGAACCATCGGCCAAGAGACAAACGCCATCTTCCACAATGCAATCATTGCCGAAGAGCGAAAATCGAGATCCCTCCGGCAAACCGGACCCGGCGGTCGCATCCGTCACGAGAGAAATTCCACGGGCGCCTTTTGCGCGGTACAACATTTTCATTAACGTCGTCGCAACGTGATGACCGTCCGCGATCAATTCGCAATTGATCTGCGGCTCGCTCAATGCGAATTCGAGCAGGCCAGCGATGCGACATCGTCCACGCCGGCGCGCGCTCGACATGCAATTGAAAGTGTGCGTCACACTGCGCATGCCGTGCACGAAGGCCGCGCGCGCCTCATCGTCCCAGGCATCGCTGTGGCCACCGCTCACGCTGATCTGCCGCGCGCAGAATCCATCGATGACCTCGAGTGCTCCTGGCAATTCCGGCGCCAGCGTGATGCGCTTGATCATGTCGGCGTAATCCAGCAATCGCTCCGCCGTCTTTGCGGTTGGATCTTGAATGAATTCCTCCCGCTGCGCGCCGCGCCTCGCTCTCGAAATGAAGGGGCCTTCCACGTGAACGCCAGCGATCTGCCTGATCGAAGATCGACAATCACGAACTGCGTTCAGTACATCAACAATCGCGGTAATCGGCGCTGTCGCAGTTGTCAGCAGAAGCGATGTCGTACCGCCGCTGGCGTGGTAGTCGGAAATCGCGCGAAAAGCTTCCGCCGAGGCCTCCATCGTATCACGGCCAAGCGCGCCGTGAACGTGAAGATCGACAAATCCAGGCGCGAGATAATTTCCACCGACATCGACGATCTCATTTTTCGTTCGCGCCGTTTGTTGTCGAATCTCTGCAATCCTCCCGCCTCGCACGACGAGCTCGAGGCCATCGCGAATTCCGTCGGGGAAAATCAAACGCGCGTTTGTAAAAATCATGCTGCGGAACATTAACGTCCAACGCTCGACTCCAAAAGCTTTCGCGAGCAGGCTGCCCAACGTCCAACAATTGTAGGAGAAGGCGCGACCCGCAGTTCCGCGGCCACGCCCGCCGAGGCGTGAACAATTCTTGCCCGCAGCCGTCGCGCTGCCTGTCGCGCAGAAGCTTGCAAAGGCGGATGCGCGACGGCACGCCTCATCGCGTCATCCGGGGCTCAACAGCCCGAGATACCAACGCGCAAAAGCTTCGCCAAAAAACAGCCAGCTCACCGCGCCAAATGCGAGATAAGGCCCAAAAGGCAGCTTAGCTGACCAGACTCGCCTGCCCACCAGCAGCGTAACCAATCCGACGAGCGAGCCGAGCAGTGATCCGGCGAAAACACTGAACAGCACCGCGCGCCATCCTAGAAACGCGCCGATCGCCGCCAGAAATTTCAAATCGCCCCGACCCATCGCTTCGCGGGGGATTTGGAGTTCGCGCACTACCCCCGAGATTTCATTCACCTGGTCGAGGTCGAAGGTTTCGCCTTCGACTATGACGCGATTGTAGTAGAACTCGAGGGTGACGCCTCCGTAAACGCGATTGTCGATTTTAGCTTCGTCGCAATAAAGCAATAGACGATCGTTCTCCCGCGCAAAATAATCGCTCCACAAACTGCGTTCTTCGCCCACTAGCAGATCGGCGTCCTCGCCGCGTCTCGTCCACGTAAACGAAGTTGGAGCGTCGAAACGGATTCTCTTCTTTCCAAAAGCAAATTTGCCCGCTTCGAGAACCATCCAAAGAATGACGTAGCCCAAGGCGGCGGCGAGCCCGGACCGAATCACCGCCACAATGTGCGAATCGGTGCTCATTAATTCCGGAACGGCCAAACTCGCGACTAACCCCGCGACCGCTCCTCCAATCGTCACTTGATCTGGAATGATGAAGTGCTCGAGGTCGATGAAGGTGCCAACAATGAGCAGCGAAACGAAGATCCAATAGGCAATCGCCATTGGCCATAAGAAGTGTTGCCAACTCGCGAGAAAGAGAACTGCGGTAATCAATTCCACCGCAAAATAGCGGAATGCGATTTTGTTGCCGCAGTTTGCGCAGCGGCCGCGCAGCACGAGCCAACTGATCAGCGGCAGATTCTGGTGCCAGGGGATCGGCTTCTTGCAAGCCGGACAAAACGAGCGGCGCGGTTCATTGACGGAAAGATCGAGAGGCAGCCGATAAACGCAGACGTTCAAGAACGAGCCGACCACGGCGCCAAGGACGAATGCAAGCGCGCCGAAAAGGGATGAGTAAGCGGAATGGTCCACGCAACTAGCTGGCGGTCGATGCCGATCTGCGGCGCTGCATGAACCATGCGATCCAGATGCAGCTTTCGTAAAGCAGACACATCGGAAGCCCCATCGCGATCAACGTCAGAATATCGGGCGTGGGCGTGATGATGGTGGCGAGAATAAAGATGAGGACGATGGCATAAGGCCGCGTGCGCGCCATGAATTTGTAGGTGACCAATCCGAAGCGCACGAGCGCCAAAACCACCACCGGCAATTCAAATGCGAGACCGAACCCCATCGTGAATCGCGTCACGAAAGAATAATACTGCTGCACCGTCCATGTCGGCGCCCAGCCAAGCGACTGGGTGTCGCGGAAGAAGAAAAGGATGGTTTTTGGCAGCAACCAGAAATAACAAACCAGCACACCAAGCAAAAAGAGCGCGAAGCTGACGAAGATGGCCGGAAAAAGGAAACGCTTCTCCACCGCGGTGAGCGCAGGCAGGACAAATTCCGCCAGGAAATAGAGAAGCAGCGGAAAGGAGAGAACGATGCCAGCATAAAAGGCGAGATGAAACGAGATGATGATCGAGTCCGTGATACCCAGCGCCCGCAACGCCCCAACTTGTGGGTCGATATCGTGCAACGGTATTTGCAGCACGCGCACAAGTGTCGATCGAAAGGCGAAGCAAATGATCATCGCCAGCACGAGCGTCATCGACATCTTGACGATGGTCCAGCGCAAGTCCTCCAGATGCTCGAGAAACGGCTTGGACGTTTCGCTTTCCGGAAGCTCGCGAAATTTGAAAATGTCCCGCAGCGCCATTGGATCGACAATCACTCGCGAACCATTTCGGAGTCAATCAGCGGGCGACGAGTGAAATAAAGCCGCGCGCCGCCAGTTCCGCCCACATGCTCAAGGTATTTGCGTCGCGAATCTCGTTCTCCGCGATCATGCGCCAAATTTCGTCCACGCCAAATGCCCGGCAATCGAGAATCGATTCCTCTTCATAACGCACGTAGGAAGCACACGGTTCGACTGGTCGCGCCAGAAAAAAGTAGCCATGTTCGTCAGTAAATCCGGGCGAAGAAAAATAATAACCGAGCGCGATGAGCTCGCCGTCTTTGGCCAGCTCGTAGCCCGCCTCTTCGCGCAGTTCGCTCAGCGCGACCGCTTCAATGCTTTGCGTCATTTTGTGACCGGGGTCGCCAACCCCAGCTACAGCGTTGTCGATCTGTCCGGCTGGCATTTCCCAAATCGCCGCGCGAATCGGCAGGCGTTCCTGGCGAATGAGAACGATTTTCTCGTCACGCGTCATCGGCGCAACGATGACCGCAGCTTTGCGATGCACCACCGTCCAGCTCCGCGGTTTTGGGCGCGTCGGCGTTCGTACGTGATCGGTCGCCACTTCGAGATGCGCGTTGGCAAAATGCCGATCGCTCGAGATCGTCTCCCAACCATCTCGATCCTGGACAAGTTTGCTCCCCTTCATGCCGGAAGATTATGAAGCGAAAGCTGAAAAGCGAATGATTAGCGCTGCAGCGGCGGCCGTCTCGGCTGCAAAATCGCTTCTCAAGCAGACGCAACGCCTGCCACTGCAGTTTGGTCGAGCAGCACGCGCCAGTGCTTGATCCGAGCCGCAACATTTTCGGGCGACGGTGCGCCGATGGCTCCGCGCTTTTCCAGAGAACGACGCGCGTCAAAAATCGTGGTTACGTCCTCACCAAATAGTGGCGACGCCTCCTGCATTTCCAGGAGTGAAAGATTATCGAGGGCGAGGTTCTTCTCCAAGGCGCGCGCGATTAATTTACCGACAACCTCGTGCGCCTCGCGGAATGCCATTCCCTTCTTCACGAGGTGCTCGGCCAGATCGGTCGCGAGAAGATTCGGATCGCGGGCCGCGCGTTCCATTCGCTCGCGGTTGACCGTTAATTCCGGCAGCATCGCGGCAAAAACTTCCAGCGCGGCTTTCACCGTATCGACAGAATCAAACAGGGCATGTTTGTCCTCCTGCAAATCGCGATTGTAAGACGAAGGCAGCGCCTTCAACGTCGTCAAGATCGATAGTAAATTCCCGTAAAGCCGCCCGGTTTTGCCGCGCGTAAGCTCTGCCATGTCCGGATTTTTTTTCTGCGGCATCAAACTCGAGCCGGTGGAAAATGCATCGCTGAATTCGACGAACCCAAATTCGTTCGTGCTCCAGATAATGAGGTCCTCGCTCAACCGAGAGAGATGGAGACCGATCATGGCAAGGCAAAAAAGAAATTCGGCGACGAAATCGCGATCGCCGACCGCATCGATGCTGTTCTGACTAAGGCTCGAAAAACCGAGTTGACCGGCGACGAACGTTCGATTCAAAACAATAGTCGATCCGGCGAGCGCACCTGCTCCCAGCGGCAGAACATCTGTTCGAGTCAGGCAATCACTGAGCCGGTCCACATCGCGCTCGAACGCTTCGATTTGGGCGAGCATGTAATGAGCGAAAAAGATCGGCTGGGCGCGCTGCAAATGCGTGTAGCCCGGCATGACAACGTCGATATGCTGCTCCGCGAGATTGAGCAGCGCACTCTGTAACGAGCGAAGGCCGGACCTGATCTCTCCTGTCCCGGCCTTGACATAGAGCCTCAAATCGAGCGCGGCTTGATCGTTGCGGCTGCGCGCGGTGTGCAGTTTCGCGCCTGCAACCCCAATCCGCTTCGTGAGCGCGGCTTCGATGTTCATGTGCACGTCCTCGAGCGATTGGTCCCACTCAAATTTTCCGCTTTCGATCTCGGTCTCGATTTCGCGCAATCCTTTTTCGATCTTCTCTCGCTCCTCAGAGGTGAGGATTCCGGCATGGGCGAGCGCGGCAGCATGGGCGATGGAGCCGGCGATATCATGCCGGTAAAGCCGCCAATCGAACGAAACCGATTGGCTGTAACGCTGCGCGATCTCTGCTGGCACGTCGCTAAATCTTCCCTGTCGCATAATCAATTAAACTTTGCAGGCGAGACGCCGCCACTACAGCTTTTTTTCGCATTTAATCGAGAGCCGCGCTCCGCGTGACCGTCACCGAAACGTATTTCGCATCCGGTAGAACGAATTTGCGCAGCTCGACCGCTATTCTCGCAATGGCAAAGCGCTGTAACAAATGCTTCGCCAGCTCACCGGCCAGAGTCTCGATCAGTTTAACGGTGTGATCGCGCACAAAGTTTTTCGTCTCTTCGCACACCTCCGAATAGTTCACCGTCTTTGCGATGTGATCGTATAATTCCTCTGCCTGTCGTAGCGGCCAGAGGGTGATGGTGGCGGTGAGACGTTGCGGCGCGGCGCGTTCTTTTTCGGGCACCCCGACGCGCGCGGAAATCTCGATCTCCTCGATGTGAATCCGATCGGAGAAAAGATCTGGCTCATTGGACATGGCGTAGATCAAAGTCGCCGCGCCACCGGCTAGGGCAAGACTGATTTAGCCGAGGCGTGACCGTGCCTACTTGGGCGCGAGCGAGGCGACGATCTTGTCGAAGCGCGGATCGCCTCGCAACGGGTCCCAGCGCGGATGCAGACGTAGTTGCCCATAGCTCAAATAGCCGGGGATGCTTGTGGCGATGGCTAACTGTTCGAAGGCAAGATCCTTCTCGCCCGTCCACGCATAAATAAGTGCCAGATTTTGCACCAACTGCGCACCGATGATCGCATCTTTCGTCACCGGTAATAGCTCGACGGCACGGTGCCCTTCGCGAATCGCGTCCTCCTTCTGACCAAGGGCGGCGTCTGCCATTCCGAGCACGCAGAGCCCTTCGGCATAGTTGGGCTGCTCGCGCACCAGCTTGAGCGCTTCGGTTCGCGCGCTGGTAAATGCAGCGCGCGCTGCGGTTTTATCGCCCCGCATCTGAGCGACTATGGCTTCGCACCAGGCCCGCGGAAACGGAACCCTGTCATCGTAACATCCAGCGGTCGGCAGCGCTGCCAGGGCGCGTCGCGCGCCATCGAAATCCCGACCGCACAACGATCCGTAAAGCCACTGCTGAGCAACGTTTTGGCCTTCGCGCGAATCTTCGGCAACGATGGCCTCTATTGTAGAGAGCAACGGGCGCGTGTCGGCATGCCAATCGAGCTCAATCCCCGCGCGCGAAGCTCGCAAGTTTGCATCTTTGGGAGCAAGCGCGATTGCGAGGTTCAGAACGCGCTCGGCACCGGCATAATCGCGCAGACACAGATAACTATTGGCGAGTTGTTGGAGGACACCAGCAGCAGAAGGGTTTTGCGGGTCGAGCTCGGCAGCGCGCTCAAGATTTTTGGTCGATTCAGCCCATCGCCCTTGCCGTCGATCGATAAAGCCGGCCAGTTGAAACGCTAGCGGATCGTTAGGCAAACTCTTCTGTGCTAAAGTAAGTTCCTCCCGAGCGCGGTCGTAATCGAGATAACCCCAGTACAAATGTTTAGCGAGGGCGAGATGCGCTTCGCCCGAATTTGGACGGAGGCGAGCGAGCGATTGCATCGCCGCGTCGGCCATGGCCAGGCGCGAAGGAGTGTGATCAGTACCCACGAAGTAGAGCACATCGTGAGCGTGGGCAAGTTGGTAATATGCGAGCGCGAAGGCGGGATCGCGCTCGATTGCCTGATTCAGCAGGCGAACAGCCTCGACCAAGCCCTCCTGTAGAGGAGTACTAAACATAGAAGTCGCGATGAGTGTTTTGGCCCGGATGTACAGATCGTGAGCAGCGAGATCGGCGGTCGGTTTGTCCTCGATGGCCGCTTTCTCTTTGGCCGAGAGCTTTGATTTGAGTTGAAACACGATCTTTTCAGCTAATTCATGTTCGATCGCGAATACGTCGGCGAGGTCCCGATCGTAAGATTCTGCCCAGAGATGCGTATCTGTTTTGGCATCGATTAACTGGGCGCTTACGCGCACACGTCCGCCCAAACGCTGGACACTACCTTCTACCACGTGGGACACGCCGAGCGTCTTGGCGATGTCGCGCAGATTGCGCAGGATTCCGCTCTTGTACTGCATCACCGATGTGCGGCTGATGACTTTGAGGTCGGCAACCCGAGCAAGGTTGGTAAGAATTTCATCTTGTACACCATCAGCAAAGTACGCGTTCTGTTTATCATCGCTCAGGTTCTCGAAGGGGAGCACGGCGATGCTCTTTTCGGTAATGGCAGGGCCGGCCTCTGGCTCCAGGCGCAACTTAGTTGTCCATGGGTGCCAGAACCAATAAGCTCCGAGCCCGAACATTGCGACGACTGAACCCATGGCGGCCACAGTCCACATTCGGCGCCGGTTTGATACCGCGGTGCCGCCAGGGCCAGCCCCCGCTTTTTTTATTGTGCCCGCTTCGACATCGAAGCTCCACGCCAGAACAAGGGCGAAGGGAAAACCCAAAGCGACAAGAACAACAAATAGTTGTTGGGCCCAATCCGGCGCATGGAAGATAGGCAGGACTGTCCCGACGACCTGGACCGTAGCCGATCCCGCCACGACGTAACCGAGCGCAACGCGATAAACGCGCCGATTCTTCAGTTCCTGAAAGAAGGTCTTCATGCGGGTGGCGGGTGTTCGCGGTGCCGTCCCGTGACCAATTTATCTGTACGCATATCGCAGATTTTCAGCGGCGCGACAAGCGCGTTCTAGGCTTTCAGTCAAATCCAGGCGCAGCCTGCGAAATGCTATTTGCTGTCAATGGCGCGTTAAACAGTTACGGACTTCCTTCCGCCGACGTATCCCTTGATCTCTGTAATGCTGAAATCGGGCCCGAACGCGGCAACATTCAAAACGATCATTATCAGTGCGAACAAGTACATCCCCATCGTAAGACCGATTGCGATATGCATTCCGAGAACACATATCAGCCAAATCATTCGCGTCTTTTTCAGCCAGATGAAGACTGGGTAACACGTCTCGATCAGACAGATAGAAATCCCGAGGGCGGGTAGAAAATACTTCCACCTTACCAGAATCTCCGGCGGGACAATATTAAAGGGCGGGCGTGTTAGTGCGCGCCAAGTGTTTGTCCCATCCCACCAGCCGCTGCCCAGACATTTCGTCAGGCCGCTGAAAAAATAAATAACACACAAGTGAAGCTGAACAACCCGACGCCAGAAGCCGAGAACCTGTGGATCTTTCGACCGGAACTTTCGCCATCGCCGATCGAGGGAGTACCGACCGGGCAGCGGAGATAACATCAAGTAGAAGAGCCCGATCGTCATAAAGTTATCCACACCATATGACACGAATGCTCCGCTCTTGGCTGTGCATAGGTGAAGGAACCAAGCCAGAATCGCAGAGCATCGGCAGAAAAGACCGGCAACCAGGCCGCACCCAGCCGCAAGCAAACAGATCCACGCAGCGGAGAGGACCGTCCCTTCGCCCAGGCCAACATGCGCTCCGAGTGCGACTATCCACTCAAGCCTGGGGACGAAACGGCTCTCAAGAGACAGCAGCGCTTCGGCGAAGTCTCGGGTAATCAAGCCCTTCCCTGTCGCAGCGAATAGATAGTTCCAATCATTGAGCAGGGATAGACAGTAAAGTATCACCTGAAGACCGAGACCGAGCCTTAAAACAGTCAACCATTTATCCGATTCGACTGGGAATAGAAACTGCAGCAGCCGTCCTCTCCACGCGTCCATCCGCTTTATCTATTTGCCGGTTCTGTTGATTCGTTGCTAAGGCTGAAATCGTAGGCATACAAAAACTCGTAAGACTCAGCTTTGCCGCGTTCAAAATCACGGAGGCTGGGAAGGATAACCGATCCTAATATGGCACGCATCGCCTTTACCTCGGGATGTTCGTGCCAGATCGAGGAGGCCATCATCTTCACCATATACTCCCGAAACGCGTCGGAATGAGTGCGCCCAATCTCGTCCAGCAAACCGGCTATACATAAGCCAGCGGAGGCGCTATTAACGCGCGGCCACTCGTATTCCACTCGACCATCCGGGTAGTGTAACTCAAAGACCAGGTTGTAACTGCCTGCCACATTGGGCGCAAAGTAGCCATAGCCCGTCTCTATGCCGGCTAGGTGCAAGTAGGTTGAAAGCATCTGGCGAAACGGATTCGACGACGCCAAATGCTGGCCTTTGGCCGCGGCGGTGGCTTTTTCAGCCTTCTGCGAAACGCTGTCGAAAGACGATGGAAATATTGTTAGTCCCCGTCCCACTAACCAGAGCGTTTCACGACAAGAGACTGTGATTATCAGCGAAAAATGCAGGAGGAAGCATGCCAAATAAACAGACTTTTGGCGCAAGACTGGTCGGATTTTCAGAAAAAGCAGCCGTCAGTTACGCTGCTACTGTTTCAATTGGTCCAGGACAATCTGTATGTCCTGGATGTTCTGAGAATAAATACGCTGTGTGACGTTCGAGCCGATAGCGGTAAGGTCCCCAGCCGATGTCTTTTTCGCTATCTCGGACATCGTAACCTTATCAGTCTTAATATTTAGCTTCGAGGCACTGTGAAATTCCTCAGACTTGCCGTTATCATGAACGATACGGAACTCCCAGAAGGCGCTCTTGCTAAGAGTTCGCAACGCCTTGATAAACGCCACTGGGT
>JBAQJG010000386.1:0-3409 GCA_049300145.1 Chthoniobacterales bacterium
ATTGGACGATGAAGAACGGCGCGAAGCCGGAGTTTTTGAAAAATCAGGTTGCGTATTACTTGCTCGCGTCAGCCAACACCGGCGCAAATGGCGAGTGGAAATATGCCGACAATTTGGAAACTCTGACTGCGAATTCGCGCGCGTTTTATCTCGATTCAAAAAATGGCGACGCCAACGGGGCGTTTCGTTCTGGCGCGCTCTCGGAGAATCATCCAAAAGAAGGCTCTGACCTATACGTCAATGATCCCCTCGATACGCGCCGTGGCGAAAATATTGAGGGAGTCGAGCCGAATGAGAAAACTGCAGGCATCGATCAACGTTTCGCACTCTGCATCGGCAACGACGGCCTCGTTTATCACACAGAGCCTTTGCCTAACGAAACGCCGCTAATCGGTTGTCCCAAACTTACCGTTTGGGTCTCGATCGACACACCCGACACCGATTTACAGGCGGATCTTTACGAAATTCAACCCGACGGAACGAGCATCGCGCTTTGGAGCGACATTCGCGGGCTGCGTTACCGCGAATCGCTGCGCGAGGCAAAATTGGTCAAGCCGGGCGAAATTGTGAAATGCGAATTCGCACCCGGCCTTTTTGTCGCGCGTCGGCTCATGAAAGGGAGCCGGTTGCGCCTGGTTGTTTATTCACCGAACTCGATCTTCTGGCAAAAGAACTACAACTCGGGTGGCGTGGTCGCCGACGAGACGGCGAAGGATGCACGCATCGCGCACGTGAAAATTTACCACGACGCAGAGCACGCGAGCGCGATCCAGCTTCCCCTCGGCGGGCCGGCTACTTCGCCACAATAGCCGATGCCTAGAAAAATTCGCGTCGGAATATTGTTCGGTGGCAGATCTGCCGAGCATGAAGTCTCTCTGCAGTCAGCAAAAAATATCATCGACGCTATCGACACGAATAAATACGAGCTCGTGCTGATCGGCATTGATAAGAAAGGACGATGGCATCTCAACGAAGAATCTCGATTTCTTCTTCCGACAAGCGGATCGGAATTGCCCGAGCTACCGGAAAGCGGTGAGAACCTGGCGCTAATTCCTGGCAGGCAAGGCGAGCAGCTTGTGGCGCTATCCGGGCAGCAAACACTCGGCTCTTTGGACGTGATCTTCCCTGTCCTTCACGGTCCGTTCGGCGAAGATGGCACCGTCCAAGGACTGCTCAAGCTTGGTAATATTCCATTCGTCGGGGCTGGTGTTCTGGGCTCAGCAGTCGCGATGGACAAAGATGTGACGAAGCGACTTCTCCGAGATGCCGGAATTCCCGTAGCTAGATTTATATCAGTCGACAGATGTTCTTCGGACAAAATTGATTTCGATTACGCGCGAGGCCAGCTTGGCTTGCCGCTCTTTATCAAGCCCGCAAATCTCGGCTCGTCAGTCGGCATTCATAAGATCCGGGACCGCGAGGGATTCGACCTGGCCATTCGCGATGCATTCAATTACGACAATAAGATATTGATCGAAGAGGCTATTAAAGGACGCGAAATAGAGTGCTCAGTACTCGGCAATGACAACCCTGTAGCCTCCGTTCCGGGTGAAATCCTGCCACGCCACGAATTTTATTCGTACGAAGCCAAATATCTCGATGAGAACGGCGCAGCCCTGGAGATACCGGCAAAAATCCCGCGGGAGATTTCGGAGCGCATCCGCCAGACTGCCATCAAAACATTTCGTGTGCTTTGCTGCGAAGGGATGGCGCGCGTCGATTTCTTTTTGCGAAACGACGAAGAAATTATCGTGAATGAAATCAACACCATCCCGGGATTCACGAGAATAAGCATGTACCCAAAGCTCTGGGAAGCGAGCGGCCTGCCCTATGGCAAATTGATCGACAAATTGATCGCACTTGCGATGGAAAAGTTCGAACGAGAAAAGGGATTGAAAACCGATCGAGCATGAACGCTTCTCAGGCTGCCACATTTTTCGTCCTGCTCGTTTCATTGAGTGTCGTCTCCACACAGGCGCAACCGCGAAACTCCGGCACGGAAGTTCTCGATAAACTTGCCGACGATTTCTGGGCGTGGCGCGCAAAGTATGCGCCGTTCACCGGTGACGATGTAAATCGAATCGAGCGGCCCGGCGGAACGCGTGATTGGTCGCGCGCCAGCATCGACAAGCGGCGAAAAGATCTCGCAGAGTTTGAGGCGCGGTGGAAGAAGATCGACATCGACGGTTGGCTGATTGCGAAGCAGGTCGATTATCGGTTGATTGGCTCTGCTTTGTCGCGGGTGCGTTGGGAACTGGACATCAACCCGCGCTGGAAACGCGATCCCAATTTTTACATCGAACAGACGCTCACGCCGGTCGTCGAAGCGCTGACCGTGCCGGGACCCTACGATGCATCAGGTAGCCGCGAGATTTTGACGCGCATCGAAAACATCCCGACGATCCTGCAGCAGGGTGAAGAAAATCTGACGAAACCGCCCGCGCCGTTTGCGAGCGTGGCCATTCAAGCGCTGGATGGCGTGCGCGAACGTCTGCATCAAATGGCGACTGCGCTGCTAAGTGCAACAACTCTGAAAGATCAAGAGCTGAACGGCGCGGCCGATCGCGCGGCGGCTGCGCTGGAACATTTTCGCAGCCGACTTCAGAAACAATTGCCCTCGTTGCCGCAGCAAACGGCGCTCGGCCGCGACGCATATGTGTTTTTCCTGAAGAACGTCGCACTCTATCCGTATTCACCCGAACAAATCCTCGCGATGGGACAACAAGAATGGAATCGCGCGGTAGCATTTGAAGCCTTCGAAGTGGAGCGAAATCGGAGTGTGCCGCCACTCAAAATGGCACAGAACACCGAGAGCTGGATCAAAGATGCAGCGGCAAAGGAATTGCAAATTCGCGAGTTTCTCGGCAAGCAAGGCATCCTCACCGTTCCCGATTGGCTCCAGCATTACACACTGCGCCCAATGCCGGATTATTTGCGCGCGTTGCAAGGTTTCGGTGAAATCGACGATTTCACTTCGCCGTCGCGACTAAAAGAGAATTGCATTCGCTACGTGACCGAACCGTCACCAAACCTCGGTTATTTCTGGCGTGCGACCGCACAGGATCCGCGACCGATCGCCGTGCACGAAGGAATTCCCGGCCATTATTTTCAGCTTTGTCTTTCGTGGAAACACGAGGACCCGATCCGACGTCATTACTACGACTCGGGCGCGAACGAAGGGATCGGCTTTTACGCGGAGGAAATGATGTTGCAGGCCGGACTGTTCGACGACAGCCCGCACACACGCGAGGTCATTTACAATTTCATGCGTCTGCGTGCGCTCCGCGTTGAAGTGGACGTTAAACTGGCGCTCGGCCAATTCACGCTCGAGCAAGCCGCGAAGTATTTGGAGCAGAAAGTGCCAATGGATTCCGGCACCGCGCGCCAGGAAGCAATCGCTTTCTCAACC
>JBAQJG010000387.1:0-3830 GCA_049300145.1 Chthoniobacterales bacterium
AGGAGTAAATTCGTAGATGTTGCCGCTGTCTTCGTCTGCCTCAAAGAGGTTGCCCACGCTGTCAAAGGCCAGTCCTGCAGGAGCATTTAGTCCGGAGGCGAAGGTGCTCCGGGTGGCCCCAGGGGTAAATTCGTAGATGTTGCCGCTGAACTGGTCTGCCGCAAAGAGGTTGCCCGCGCTGTCAAAGGCCAGTCCAAAAGGCTGATTTAGTCCGGAGGCGAACGTGCTCTGGGTGCCCCCAGGAGTAAATTCGTAGATGTTGTCGCTGGCATCCGACTCGTACAGATCGCCTGGACTGGCGTAAGTACGCTGAGCGGCAACGGAGAGGATAAACACAGCGGCAACAACCAGAGTTGGCGCGAGTCGGAGAGAAAATCGGGGCGAAACGTTTATGGTGGGAGTTTTGGTTTTCATAGGATTATTTGTCAGGCTTGAATTGAAACTCGCATGTTGCCTGTCACGAACCTTCCGCACTCCCTCGGAACGCGCGGAGTTTGAGGAATAAACCGCTGCGATGTCGAGTGTACTCGGTAAATTTTGGAAATTTCTCCGCGAAGGCTCAACCCTGATTCCCAGTAATCAAGCAACCGTGATTCCGTGCTTTCATGCAGCGGGGGTAATTGCCACCCGGCTACAACGCTACGCTTCACCTCAGGATTCAGGATGATGATTCGTCCAGTTTGCGAATGCTCTCCGCATCGACGAACAACGTCGGCTGCATCGTCGTGAAATCCGCAACGGTAGATGCTGAAAATCTCCTCCTTGATGGATTCGTCGATAAAGTGAAAGGCGAAATTATGCCGGATCGTGAACGCGCGCCCGTGAAGATTCGAACTTCAAACCTTCTGATCCGTAGTCAGGTGAAGCGCCGAGAGAGCAGCCAGCTTCCCTCGTAGAGTAACGCAAAGAATCGCAGAGTTTCGTTAAATTCACTTGTTTTTAGGGCGATAAGGGCGACAACTGGGATATGCCAAAACGCCCGTCTCTTGAGCCGAAACAAACAACGAGAGCCGATTTGCCATGGCTGGTGAATCTTCCGCCGTTACTCAGCGGCACGGCTAAGAGAGAGCGCCGATATTTCTCAAATAAAAAAGAAGCGGCAGAGTTTTGCCGTCAACAGAGGATTCGGTTGGAGAACTATGGAACGGCCTCCGCGCTTCTTCCTGCAGGGAAGGTCGAGGAAGCGCAAGCCGCGTTTGAGAAATTAAAGGGCACGGGAATTGGGCTGCTTGAAGCGGTGGACCAAGCAGTGGAATGGCAGAAACGCCGCAACAGTAGCGTTAGTTTCAAGGTGATGTTCGAAAAGTTTATGGAAGCGAAAAAGGCGAAACGATCAATCCCTTACCTGACTGCGCTGCGTTGCACGTTGCCACGCTTCGCCGCACTCCACGACCGGCTCGCGTGTGAAATATCCGCGCCTGAAATCGAAGAGCAATTGAATGGGATGAGCGCAAGTGTTCACAACGCTTTTCTGCGTTACATGCGCGCCGTGTTCAATTTCGGCATCCGTCGGGATTGGTGTCAGGAAAATCCTGTGAAGCGCATCGAAATGCAGTCGCTGAAAATGCGTCGGGAAATTCTTTCAAACGCCCAAGTCATGGCTCTGCTGAAAACAGTCTGTGAGACGGAGTTTGAATTATTGCCTTATCATGTCCTTTGCATCTTCGCCGGTATTCGCCCGAAAGAAACAGAGCGGTTGGAGTGGAAGAATATCAACATGGGCCCCGAGAACTTCATTGAAGTGCCGGAAGAACTATCGAAAACCGCGCGACGCCGGATCGTCAAGATGGAGCCTCTATTGGTCCGTTGGCTGCGATATTATATAAGGGAAGGGGGAGAACGAAAAGGGTTGATCACACCGCGTCCAAACCTACGCAAACGCTTGCGCGCGATTCGTGCCGCCGCAGGTATTGAGCGTTGGCCTCAGGATGCCCCCCGGCGAACATATGCTTCCTGCTGGCTCGCGATTCATGCGGACGTTGATGTGCTGAATCGTTTTATGGGGCATACTTCACCTGACATGCTTTTCAAACACTACGAAAAAGCGGTAACGCAGAAACACGCCCGTGCATTTTGGAAGATTGAGCCGCCACGAACTGAGTCGAAATCCAAGATTATTCCGTTGGTTGCGGCGTGAGTCTGCCGCGTCTTGTTTTTATGGTGGATGAATAGCGCAACGAAATAGCAAAAATCACCGCAGCGAAATAGAGGCTAAAACGACGCCATACTTCGACACGAGCAGTTGGTGGAACATCGCGGTCCATAAAGCCTTGGTCGCAAGGCAAATGAGAATGATTTTGGCACCACAAAAGCGCGGAACGTAGGCAACGATATAGTCGCGGGTCCCGGCCCCCAAAATAAAGAATCAACTTTTGTGGTTAACGGGCTTGAATTGAGTGCCCCGCGACCCCGATTTGCCGCGAGCGAATAGCGTGACTAAATACGCAAAAATACGCGCATGAATAGCGCCCGAAATCGACACCAATTCATGCACGTATTTACGAGGGAAAGCCTGCGCATACATGTGCGCGGTTCCCGCACGTCCACAGCACGATTGCTCTTCGCGATTCGCGCGCCTCAGAAGCATGCTTTCGAAGGCCAGTCCGAAAAGTCGATTTTGCCCGGCCAAGGCCCCCTTACCGCAGAGATTTCGAGCAGCACGCAGCCCTATATACCGCCTCAAACTTGTCGGGTTGCCTTTCGAACTCGTGCGGACAAATACCCAAAAACGCCTGCACAAGTAGAGCCTCAAACAGATAGCAATTCGTGCAGGCGTTTGCGAAGGGGCAGCCCGTGCACACTTGTGTGCGGTGCCCGGGCGTCTCAAAAAGGATGTTTCTTCGCCGCTAAACAATTGCGGGCTTTTCAATAGACAGCCGAGTTTCTGGCCCGTGAGCAGCGAAGTCGCTCACCGGTGTCCGAAGTGCAAAGGCGAAGCGTTCCAACCGGCGGTCACAGGCGGCGCTGATCGAGAAGTCTCGGCAGCACTGACGCCTTGCCTAGCGAAATCAGTGACCATCGTTGACTGTATTCCTATTTAGGCATATAGGTTCGACGTGAAATTGCATGAACTGGTAGCGGCGTTAAACCAATTTCCTGCGACCTTCCCACGGTTTGTCTTACCCGACGGGGATTACATTCCCGTGCACGCGCACATCACGGAAGTTGGCCATATAGTGAAGAACTTCATCGATTGTGGCGGGGTGATCGGTAAAGAGGAAAAAGTGTTGCTACAAACACACGTTGGTCAGGACAAAAACCATCGTCTGAAATCGGATCGTTTTTCGGAAATTCTCCAGCTTGGAATGCGCGTGCTTCCAAATGCGGATATGGACGTTGATATCGAATACGACTGCTGCGTCGTGGCGCAATATCCAATCGCGAAGGCGACAGCAGAGGGCAAGTATCTCAAATTGCTCCTGCGGCGCGGTAAAACGCAATGCCGCGCTCGCGAGCGTCGGGCAGCAAAAACACGCGAGGCATGCTGTGCCAGCGCGGCGGATTGTTGCGAATAATACGATGGACTTGATTCAGATTTACCAATGCTTTTGCGACCGCACGCGGCTTCGCATCTTGCATCTGCTCACAAAGTCGCCGCTCTGCGTCTGTCACTTTCAGGACATTCTTGGCGAACCGCAGGTGAAAATTTCCAAACATCTCGCCTACCTGCGCAGCCGAGGAATGGTCGAAACAGCCCGGGAGCAGAATTGGATTATCTATTCGTTGCCAAAAACGCGCACACCTGAATTGCAGAAGAATCTCAAGTGTTTGCAAGATTGCGTCCAAACAGACGCTGTCTTTAAAGGCGATTTGAAAAGACTAACCAAACT
>JBAQJG010000388.1:0-2619 GCA_049300145.1 Chthoniobacterales bacterium
GGTTTGGTTAAACTCTACATTCAGAATCTTGAGTCCGCATCGCGCCGTCATCCATTTGATCTGGCGCAGCGAATAGTACTCCAGATGCTCGTGGCAAATGGTGTCGTACCCCATCGTCCTGACCATCGCCGGGAGGTAACTCATTTCGAAATGCCAGATTCCGTCCCTGTCCAGGATGGAGGTGACGTCCTCCATGAAGCTGAGCGGATTCTCCAAGTCGTAGAACATCGCGATCGAGGTGACGATCCGCGCTCTCTTTGTCCCGAACTTCTCGCGAAATAATTCGGCGGAGAAAAAATCGGGGATCACTGAAATGTGTTTCCGGTAGAAAGATGCGAACTTCTGCGCAGTGGGATCAATGCCGACAACGGCGACGTTTTCTTCAGGGTAAAACGAGAGGAGCGTCCCATCGTTACTGCCGATGTCTAGCACTAGATCGCCCGCCTTTAGAGGATACCTCTGGATCAGTTGATGCACCTTCGCCCCGAGGTGTTTCACCATAGTCTGGTTCAGAGAAGACCGATAACCGTAGTTCTCGCCATACATTTCCTCGAGATTGTAGGACTGGCGAAGCTGCACAAGGCCACAGGCTTTTCGGTTGCCAGCGGTGTTGCAAGCGACCAGCTCCAGGGGGCCTCGGCTAAGCTCTGCCCCTCGAACACTGGGAAATACTCCGGTGAGATACTGCTCACCGAGGGAAAGAACGGGAGCGAGATCTCGGTTTCCGCAGACCCGGCACTTTTGGATTTCCCGGAACATTTCCGGCGAACTCCGCAGGACCCTGAACCCTTGAGTAGCTGGCGATCTAAGCGCGACAGTGGACATGATCCAATTTGGAGCAGTGGTCGTGCCAGTAGCGGCGCTCTTATAGGGGTGACCATTCAACAGCGCGGATCATGCACCGCGGATTGTGTTTCCCGTTGAACTGCTAGAGTCTTTCCGCATGGCATTCGAATCGTCCCGCGGTCGAGGATTTTATTTCGCTGCTTTATGCATCGTCCTCGCGATCGGCATTTTTCTCCGCCTGCCTTATCTATACTTTTCTGACGCGAGTTCGCCGCTCCACACCGTCGCGTTCCTGCATCCGCAACCAGGCTTCACCGGTATTGGTTTCGATGAAGACCTTTATCGCAAGTATGTCAATAGCGTCATCTACGCGGGCGTAAGTGAATACCCCGCGATTGTCGATCGCTACATCGAAGTACAGAAGACGTTGCCGGGGTCCATCTTGCCACCGGTTCGCTTCCTTTATATTTTCTCGGCTTATCTTTGGCATCAAGTCTTCGGTACCGAAGCGCTTGTGGCCCTGCACGATGTCGCGTCGCTCTTCAGCATCCTGACTTTATTGCTCTCCACGATTTTCGCATGGCGCTTGAAAGGTCCCGCGTGGGCCTTGGGCCTCGGGGCGCTAATGAGCGTAGCGCCAACACAGCTCCACATGTCGCAACACGCACTCGTCGATGGCTTTTTCACTTTCTGGGCGCTGCTTTGTCTCTGGCTATTCTGGGAAAATCTGCGCGCGCCACACAATTGGCGCTGGGTGATTGCCCTTGCGATCGGATTGGCTCTGCTCGTTCTGTCAAAAGAGAACTCGTTTTTCGTTTGGATTGCTTTGATCGTTTTGCTCGTCGTCAATCGCTGGCTGCAATTTGGAACGGTTACGCGCGAACTGATCGTGGCGATGATCGTCGGACCGCTACTCGGTGTGGTCGTTCTCGTTTTTCTTGCCGGCGGCATTGACGTGCTTTGGCAAACGTATCAGCTTTCCGTCGGCAAGAATTTTCAGCTCCGTTTCGCTGTTCTCACCGGCGACGGGCCGTGGTATCGTTATATTGTCGATCTTATTCTCGTCAGCCCTGTCGTGGTGGTTCTCGCGCTTGGCTCAATTTTTCGCCTTGATCGAACGAAGAAGCCGGAGCTTTTTATGTCGATCTTTATCGCGGCGAGTTACCTCGTGATGTGCAACGTAAAATACGGAATGAATCTGCGCTACGCCAACATCTGGGACATGCCGCTGCGATTTCTGGCGTTCAGCTCACTCGTCGGCCTCGTGACCCCGGTCCAGCGCTGCCGAAATGTCGTGCTGGGCATGGCGGTCGCGTCGATCTGCGCGATCGAGCTGCGCCAATACATCATTCTCTTTGTGAACTTTCCCCTCTACGAATTGGTGAGTGAAGGATTGCTTCGCGCCCTACACATTTTGAAGTCGCCCTAAGTTGGAGCGGATTACGCCGCTTGGGTGAGCGCTTCCGCTTTCAATGCGGAACTGCCTGAGATCGTTTCGCGCAGCAAATTGTTCACTGTCGGTTTCGCTTCCGCCCGAATGAAAATCTGGTAGGAAAACAATCCTTTGCTCATGCGAATCAAAGCCGTATTCAGGCGAAGCATCGCGCGGGCGAAGAAATTGTTGCCGACCGCTGCGGGAAACGGCGCCGGGATTCCGCGCACTTCGAGAATTTTGTAGCCTGATTGCTTTAACAGGTCGCGCATCGAGCGAAATGTGAACAGACGCGTGTGTGTTACGTCGAGAATGCCTTTCCTTCCGTAATTGAATTGGCCCAGCAGCAACATCAGCCGCGTTGCGATAAATCCGATGTTTGCGGTCGTCAGGATTATTTC
>JBAQJG010000389.1:0-6926 GCA_049300145.1 Chthoniobacterales bacterium
CAGCCAGAGCGACTAGGGAAAGCTGTAAACTTCGACGAGTCCGATGCCGACTCCGTTGTTCTTTCCTCTCACGATCGCCGTGTAATTACCAGGCGCAAGACTTGCCCAAATAGCTGACTCGAGTGAATTGGACGGTGCGAGATTGGCGGCTCTGATCCGCGCAGCTTGATCAGGGTCGTCCTGCCAGTTGTCGTTCGATTGAACCAACGCGCCATTGCCGTCACGCAGCTCCAGGGTTGGATCCGCCAGGACGTTGCTCAATCCATGTTGCGCGAGCGACGGCCCAATCGCGCGGATGATGACGTTGGTAGCGCCGATGTTATTGCCGATGATGAATCCGCCGATCATCACATCGTTGTTCGTTTGCACGTAAGCCCGGCCACTGATGTTTCCCAGTTGTGAATCGGCTGCCAGGTCAAGATCGTACACCTCGGCCAAAGCAATGCCCTGGCTGGAATTCTTTCCTCGCACGATGGCGGTGTAGTTGCCCGGTTGCAGGGTAGCGATGATCGCCGACTCGAGATTGTTCGACGGGGCAAGGCCGCTGGCGCTGATTTGCGAGGCCTGGCTGGGGTTGTCCTGCCAATTGTCATTCGATTGAAGCAAGGCGCCTTTGCCGTCATGCAATTCGAGCGTCGGATCAGCCAGCACATCGCTTAATCCATGTCGCGAGAGTGACGGACCAATCGCACGAATAATGACCTTCTTTGCCGCGCTTCCACGGATAATAAATCCGCCAATCAAAACGTTGTCGCCCGTTTCCACACGCGCGCGCGTCGATATGTTCATCGCCTGCGACGGCGTCGCCTCGATGCGAAAAACCTGGCCGCCGTGCGTCAGATAATAAAGAGCACCGTCCGGTCCGACGTGTAGATCGACCGGGCTGGAAATTCCGCTGGCAAAATCACTTGCCGTATTGTTGGAAGTATTCAACACACGGATCCAACCGCTGCACAAGTCGGCGAAGAAATACTTCCCAACGAAACTGCGCGGAAATTGCAGGACCGGCGGATTGTAAAACGCCCCGCCGACAATGGCACAGCCAGTCGTGCTACTCGACCCGTGCCCATAGTAAAAGATCGGGTCCCGGAAGTTTGGATTCGGTGGAGAAGCGGGACCTTCCGCCGTCGGCCAGCCATAGTTGGATCCGGCGACACCATTATTAATTTCCTCCCACGTGCTTTGACCAACGTCGTTGATGAACAGGCGAGTGGTTCCGGGTTGAAACGCGAACGTGAATGGGTTGCGCAAACCCACTGCCCAAATCGCTCGATTCGCGCCGGATGTCGAGCCGGCGATTCCGGGAAACGATGCCGGATTATCTGACGGGATGGTGCCGTCGGAATTGATGCGCAGCATTTTGCCCAAACGATTCCCCAACGATTGCGAGTTTGCCCCGTCAGCATTTTCACCAACACCGGCGTAGAGCTTCCCATCCGGCCCGAAGTGAATCGCGCCCCCATTGTGATTGGTGGCGCTGCTCAGGTTGTCGAGATCGACGACGACGAACTCGCTGTTGGCCACGGCGACGTCGCCGTTCGCTGTGAACCGGCTTATGCGATTATGCGCCGTTGAGCCAGGTACCGTGTGATAGACGTAAACGTAATGGTTGCTCGCGAAATTCGGATCGAATGCCACGCCGAGAAGACCGCGCTCGCCGTTCGAATCGACCGATAGCGTCACGAACGCGCTTGCCAGCAATACCCCATTCTTGTCGATGACCCGCAGGTGACCATCCTGCAAACAGACGAACAAACGCCCATCAGGCGCAAAAGCCATCGCCGTAGGCGCACCCGACATGTCCGAGCCCCATTGTGATTCGGTGAAACCAGAGGGCAACGTTGCGGCCTGAAGCGAAAAAAATCCGCCGCCAAACAAAAGCCACGCCGCCAGACTGGCGCAGCGCCAAACACGACGACGCGACAAGTTCCAGTTCACCACCGATCTTGAATTTGAAAACGTCCCCGACCTTGCCCCCATAATGAAACCCGTTCCCTCTCCGTCTTATTGTTGGTTTGTCAATTCGCAGCAGGCGGCACGCCATACGCATCTGCGCGCTCATCGAAGAAGTCCGAGTTCGCCATAAGACGAGTCCATGTCGCCGCGGCGACAGACAATTGCTCAGGAGGGCTTACAGTTTATCGAAAATCGACTGATTGATCGAGGGATTTACTTCGATTTTGTTAACCTTCGTGCTTTCGAGCACTTTGCCAGTTTTAAGATCAATCTCCGTACTGGCGAACGCGAATTGCACGCCGGAGATCTCCCGGAAGTCCGAGCTGCGTTGCTCGATGGTGGTGGGCGTTGGATCGATATCAACGTGCAGCGGCCGAAAATCTCGGCGTCGTGTGATCAACCAACTTTTGGGATCGACATAAAGAGTAGTGGTGTATCCATCGTCCATTGTGAGCCGAAGCACATGGTAATCAGTGCCATCCACTTTCTCTCGTCCGACCAACTCAAGGCGATGACCCCGTTCCTTGAGCTCGTGCAAGCCAAAGAGCTTTCCTAGAAGTTCTACGCCATGGCGAAGCGCAGCCGACGCCTTATCTGACGCGGCCTCCTGGTTGCCTTTACCGCCCCACTCCCATCCATGTTGTCCGCCAAAAGGCTTCCGTAAAAACGTGCTTGCCGTCCATCATGGCGTCGATCCGCATCCGGCCCGGACGTGCGGCGCGATAAGTGCCGTCCACTTCGAAACCAGGATCGACAATGTGCAGATCGAACCGGATCGACTTCACCGCCTCGATCGCGGCGCGGCCACCCATTGCTTTCGTGTTTCGCTCAATCACGTCGCCAAGAGTGAGTGGAGCGCGGTTGCATCCGAGCAAGGCAATCGCGAGCGCAGCAAGACAACTGCGCAAGAAGGGGCCTCCTAACATACAGTTATAAGACGCCGCGGTTCACAAGATTTGTCTACC
The DNA here is from genome assembly GCA_049300145.1 of Chthoniobacterales bacterium. Taxonomy (GTDB): domain Bacteria; phylum Verrucomicrobiota; class Verrucomicrobiia; order Chthoniobacterales; family UBA10450; genus AV133. The sequence goes on from JBAQJG010000389.1 coordinate 2,922, forward strand.
GATGCACGGGAAACTCAGAGGTGAAAGCTCGGCTGCAATTCACAGATTCAACGCTGCTGCTCAATGCCGCGCGTAATGTTCCGCGCCCAGAAAATGCAGCGACACATACGGCTCATCGCCCACGACCCAGCTGTCGTGGCCTGGACCGATGTAGAACAAATCTCCCGCCCGCATCTCGTAGTAGCGCCCGTCCTTCATCTGGCAGGCGGCGCAGCCGGACACAACCATGCCGACATGTTCCACTTCGCAAAAAGCGGCGCCAGTCGCCGCCCTCACGTGCGCCGACCATTTCCACCCTGGTTCATAGCTCGCCCGACCGATTGTCATCGATCCGATCTTTACCATTTCGAATTTTCCTTTTTCGAATGTCCGCACCTCATCCGGCAGCTCGAAGCGCTTGATCAAGAAATCGTCGTAATTCGGTAACATTCCAGACTCTAATCGAATGTTGTTCGATTTCTTGTGCGGATTTGTTCGGTCTTACACCTCTTGATCGGACGCGCTAATCGCGAACGGCGGACGGCAAACGAGGCGATGCCGAGTGCCAGATCGCAGTTACGATCTGGTAGCGTCCGATTTTTTTATAAGCGATTCGGCCAAAATTTGCTGTTGAAGTCGCCAAACTTTCGCGACGGCTTGGTCAATTAATTCGTCCCGCCTCTCTTCCGGCATATTAGAAAAGTGATCTCGCACTTTCTTATCGAGAGACAGATCGTTTTGGAGCTGAGTCAACGCCCGCTCACCATACGTTTTCTTGGCAATGAGTCGGATTTCTCCGCCAGCAAAGTAGTCCTGCTTAATCTCTGGGATCGGGGGCCGCTCAACGTACTGCACCAGATAATTTGTGTATCCGTATTTACTCTTTCGAATTTCCTTTACTCGGCAAATGTCCCCGTGTGCCCAGATAAAATCTCCGACCTCCGCTATTTGGTGTTTTAGACCTGTAACCAATCGGGCCGGTTCGGCGTTTTCCTCGTGCATCTTGCGGATTTGCATGTTTATACCCGCAGGCACAAGGCCCACTAACAGTTGGCAGCGAATCAAGATCGCATAACACAACAAACCGACGCGATCGATGCCCAAGTAGATGTCGTCTGGATTAAAGTTCGAACTAATGTCGTGCGGCGTGAAATGAACATCCGAGGACATGTTGTAGGCATGAACATACGATTTTCCGATTATCGCAAGCTCACTAGGCAGCGCGATGTCGAGAATGCGGATGTATCTTTGCCGAAACGATGAGAATTGGAGACCGCTCGTTTTCCACTTGTTTTGGAATGACGTAGGCTGTTTCAGGTACCAGCGCTTCGAAACGTCGATACCATTTTTCTCCGCGGACCGAATATCGCGCTGAATCCAGTCGACGTGATATTCCGTGTTTCGTCGCCTAAAACCGAAAAACTCCTGCTGATCGCGCAGCGATTGAACTGCCGCATCGAGTTCCTTTAGTCGAAGGTAATCTCGGTAATACTCTGCTTCATTTGTTTGTGAGAAGCAGATCAGCTCGATCAAAATTTCCGAAAGCTTTCGCGCTCGAAAACGTTGTTCGTCCTGCTGCCACTGAGTTACCAGCCGGATAAGGTGGTCGGTATGTTCCGGTTTTCTTTCGTTTTGCCTAAGCTTTTCGCTCCAATCCTTGATGCTAACGCCGGCTTTCTGCACTTCATCCAGAACTCTGTAAATAAATGCAGGACGGGGATCCTGCCAAAGCGCCGGCCCGGTTCGTCGAAACGATTCCTCATCGATGCGTAGCGCCCCTCGCAAATCGTTCGCTGCCTTTAGCGCGACGCTCAGATAGAACTCGCAACCGATTCGAAAATCCTTCGGCTCAGCCATCTCATAACAAAACAGCCGGGCCATTTCTGACCCGGCTGCTGTGATTCATTTGTTGTTTCGGCTTAGCCCCGAAATTCTTCGGGGTTTTCGGATCAATAGTCCATGCCGCCCATTCCGCCCATGCCGCCGCCGGGCATCGGAGGAGTTTTTTCCTTCTCCGGAATCTCGGTGACGAGGGCTTCGGTGGTGAGCAACAGACCGGAGATCGACGCCGCGTTTTGCAACGCGCTGCGCGTGACCTTAGTTGGATCGACGATCCCCGCCTTCACCAAGTCGGTGTATTCATCGGCGGAGACATCGTAGCCTTCGTTGCCTTTGCGTTTCTTTACTTCCTCCACGATGAGCGCGCCTTCCTTGCCCGCGTTATCGGCGAGCTGACGCGTCGGCTCTTCAATGGCGCGGCGAACAATTTGCACGCCGACTTTCTCGTCGCCGTCGAGGCCCCTCATGTTGTCGAGCACTTTTTGCGCACGGATGAATGCGACACCGCCGCCAGGGACGATGCCTTCCTCAACCGCCGCTCGAGTGGCGTGCAACGCATCTTCGACGCGTGCTTTCTTCTCCTTCATCTCGGTCTCAGTCGCCGCGCCGACATTGATGACGGCCACGCCGCCTGCGAGTTTGGCGAGACGTTCCTGGAGTTTTTCGCGATCGTAATCGCTCGTCGTTTCTTCGATCTGCCGACGGATTTGCGCGACGCGACCTTGGATATCGGCACTTTTGCCCGAACCTTCGACAATCGTCGTGTTCTCTTTATCAATGGTAACGCGCTTCGCTTTGCCGAGGTCTTCCAGCTTGATGTTCTCGAGCTTGATGCCGAGGTCTTCGCTGATCAGACGTCCACCGGTCAGCACCGCGATATCTTCGAGCATCGCCTTGCGACGATCGCCGAAGCCCGGCGCTTTAACCGCGGCGACTTGCAATGTGCCGCGCAATTTGTTCACGACCAGCGTGGCGAGTGCTTCGCCTTCCACGTCTTCCGCGATGATGAGCAACGGCCGTCCCGCCTTCGCCACTTTTTCGAGCAACGGAAGCATGTCCTTCAGACTCGAGATTTTTTTCTCGTAGATGAGGATGTAAGGATTTTCGAGGATCGCTTCCATGTCTTCCGCGTTCGTGACGAAGTAGGGCGACAGATAACCTTTGTCGAACTGCATGCCCTCGACGACTTCGAGCGTGGTCTCGATTGATTTCGCTTCCTCGACCGTGATCGTGCCGTCCTTGCCGACCTTGTCCATGGCGTCGGCAATGATCTCGCCGATCGTCTTGTCCCAGTTGGCCGAAACGGTCGCGACCTGCGCGATCTCAGTACGGTCACTGACTTTCTTCGAGATTTTCTTCAACTCCTCGACGATCGCATCGACGGCTTTCATGATGCCGCGCTGCAATGACGTCGGGTTCGCACCGGCGGTGACGTTGCGCAGTCCTTCTTTGTAGATGGACTCCGCCAAGACCGTCGCCGTGGTGGTACCGTCGCCCGCGATGTCGGAAGTTTTCGAAGCGACTTCGCGCACGAGCTGCGCACCCATATTTTCATACGGATCTTCGAGCTCGATTTCTTTCGCGACTGTGACGCCGTCTTTTGTGATCGTCGGGCTACCGAATTTCTTATCGAGAATGACGTTGCGACCGCTCGGTCCGAGGGTGGCCTTGACGGCCTTCGCCAGTTTCTCGATGCCGCGCAGCAACGCGTGCCGCGCACTTTCATCGAATTGTAATTGTTTAGCTGCCATAAGTTAGTTTGTAGTTGTTGGTTGAGTGTTGAGAGTTCATCAACCGATGATGCCAAGGATGTCGTCCTCGCGCATGATCAGGTAGGTGTCGTTGTCGATCTTGATTTCGGTGCCGCCATATTTCGAAATGAGAACCTTGTCTCCTTTCTTGACGGTGAAATCGACCTTCTTGCCGTTGTCGTCGACTTTACCGGTGCCAAGAGCGACGACTTTGCCCTCCTGCGGTTTTTCCTTCGCGGTATCGGGGATAATGATGCCGCCCTTCTTTACTTCCTGCTCTTCAATCGGTTGCACCAGCACCCGATCTCCAAGCGGTTTTACGTTAACTGTTGCCATAAGTGGTCTTCTTTACTCCTTCTGGTTTTTGGTTTGTGCCGGCGAGCTCGAAACATCGGTTTCGATCCCAGCCGACAAATTGTTTGTCTATTTCTTCTTG
>JBAQJG010000390.1:0-4173 GCA_049300145.1 Chthoniobacterales bacterium
TGGTGTTGCTAAAGAGCGCGAAATCACCGTTGGCCGTGTTGCTGTTTCCGGTGGTGTTGTTATAGAGCGCTTGCACACCCTCCGCCGTGTTCTGGACCCCGGTGGTGTTGCTGTAGAGCGCTTTCCAACCATTGGCGGTGTTCAAGAAGCCGGCGGTGTTCTTAGAGAGCACTTCAAACCCATTACCCGTGTTAGAGCTGCCAGCGGTGTTGCTGTAGAGTGTGCGAAAGCCGGTGGCCACGTTATCGTTTCCGGTGGTGTTATTATAAAGCGCTTGCGCACCATTGGCCGTGCTCAAGCTGCCGGTCGTGGTGTTAAAGAGCGTTTGATAACCAGTCGCGGTGTTCTGGTTGCCGGTGGTTACGTGATACAGGCTTTGATGACCCAGGGCCGTATTCCAGACACCACTGGTCAGGTTGAACAGCGCGTTAGTGCCCTCGGCCGTGTTGCCGCCGGCATAGGCTCCGTCCGGAGCTGGGGTGACCGCCTGAAGGCTAGAACAAAGCCCAAAGCAATAGAGGACCAAAGCGCCTCGACAAAGCGAGGCGGCTACAGCAAATCTCCTTTTGAGTTGGATCGATGAATTCATAGATGGATTTCTTTCTTTCTCCCATTGGCTGATTATGTGTCTGTTGATTGCCGGATTTGAAAGAGGCAGGGAAGCCACCGGGAGATATGTCCTTTGCCCGATCCAGATTTGTTTGGCGACGCCAAGTTTCGAACAAATCTCGCCCGCGTCACAAGACAAAAACTGTTTGGATTGCCGGTGGAAATTCCGCCGTGATCCCAAAGGCGGCATTCAGGGATGGAGTACTAGCGTAACGGAGTAAATGAATTCATATCACGTGCCCAGTACTCCATCACTCCGGCACTCCGTTCCCGGGCAGCGGGCACGTTATTTCTTATACATTGGAACCTGCGGCAAAACCGGTGGCTCGATAGTTTCGGGAGCTTCTTCTTCCTCCTCAATCTGATTGAGTGGTTGTCCCGCCGGATTTACGAGCCGGGCGGTAACGAAAATAATCAGGTTGCGCTTGATGTGTTGATCGGCATTCGTTCGGAAGAGCCGGCCAACAAGGGGAATATCGCCGATGATCGGAGTGCGATCTTCGGTCTTCTGCACGTCCTCCCGGATCAATCCGCCCAACACGACCGTTTGACCATCCCACACACTCACGCTCGTTGTAACCTTTCGCGTGCTGAAGATCGGCTGATTGATAATGTTCGGGGTAAGCACGGTCGTCTGCGCCACGCCTAACAGATTGGTGGAAACGGTTTGGATCGGGCTGCCATAATTGATGAAACCTTCAAATTCGACGACCTGCGGCACGAGATTAAGATCAATAGTGAGGTCATCGGGACCAACCACGGGCTCCACCTCAAGAGTGACCCCAGTGTTACGAGTTTCAAACGCGGTGGGCGTTGTCGGCGTGACAGGAAAGGCGCCTGTGCTGCCAGAGGTAGCTCCGGTCAAAGGATTTTGACTGAAGGTATCGCCGCCGTGGAAGGTTTGCGGAATCTGCGGCGGTTGAAACTGTGTGGGATAACGAAATTCACGCACGATTTCGATCACAGCACGCTGTCCGCTCTTCGTCGTCACGCGCGGCGCGGAAAGAATATCGACCCCCTTCTTTTGATTGAGAGCGCGAACCACGACCTGAAATTGGGGATCGGTAAATACGCCGCTTAATCCGAAAATCCCCGGGGCAATCGAGGTCGCACCCATCGATGGGAACAGCAGCGCATCAATCGCGTTGGCGCTGATGGCGAGATTGCCGCTGCGGTTTCCGCCTGTGACAGGGAATCGACCGACGGGGACACCAGTTGGATCAACGAATGGAAAATCGGCCGGATTAGTGGCAGGCGATGTGCCTGAAGTGCCGCCACCGCCAAAAACTCGATGTGATCCCGGGATATTGAATTGTCCAAGCAACCAGTCAAATCCGAGCTCCTTCAGATTATTCTGGGTGATCTCGATAAATTTCGATTCAATCTCGACCTGCTTTGGTCCGGCAACATTGGCTTGTTCAACCAGCGCATCAACCAGCTCGAGATTGTCGGCGGTGTTGCGCACGATCAGCCGGCTGCTTTGCGGCAGAAAATTTGCGCTCGCCCCTGGCGGGAAGGGCACACCCTGGCTCTCGAGAAATTCTTTCGCGCCTTCACGATTCACGAGTTGATGTCCGCCCGTGGTTTCTTGCGTATCTTTGCCCGTCCCGCCTGCGCCCGTTGCAGGTCGCGCGGGCTGATTGAGCGCCGATACACCGACGTTCACCGTGCTGCTGATGAATCCGGGCAGAACACGATATTCTTTCGTAATGAGATCGGCGCTTTGCTCGCTCATCGGAATGATCGACACCGCGTAGGGCTCGAGCTTCACTTTCAAACCGGCCTGGCTGGCGACATAGCGCAGCGCTTCGCCGAGTGGGATTTGATTTAGAGTGATGGTAATGCGCGCTTCGGCTGGCGAAATCGCCGGTGCGGCAACTACTGTTGGTACAACAACTGGACGAGCGGGAATCGGCGTGCCCGGTGGAGCTCCGGTCTCAGGTGGGGCGGCTGCGAGGGGCGATGGTGCGCGCTCAACCGGTATTGAGGGCGCAGCGACTTGACCAAGCGGCATCAAACGCAAAACGATGTCCACGCCCTTACGTCCTTCGGTGGCCGGATCGTTGGCGGCGGCTTGTTGCCGGAGAAAATCAATCGCCTCACGAATGCTCGCGTCGCGAAACTCGACGCGCGGAATGATGATGGTGTTGAGTTTGTTGGTGATGCGCGCGGTGCCGGTGACATCACGTTGGAAGGCCTCGGCGAACGGGATGACGGTTTGTCCATATTGCCGAACGGGTTCTTCCCAGCCTTTCTCGACCTGCCAAAGCTGGCGCGCTCGCGTCTCGTTGTACGCTTCTTTGTTGTAATGATATTTCGTGTTGTCGATCTTCTCTTGACCGCGCCGGGCTGCGGCGTTGTAGGGATCGAGCGCCAGAATCTGTTCGTATTTCTTGAACGCGAGATCGTAGCGACCGGAGTTGTAGTAACCGTCCGCATCACTGAGCAACCTTTTTACGTCTTCGACTTTCGCGATGAATTTCGAACCCATCGTTCTGTTGAAGAAACCAGGTTGTTGCAAATGAGCCAGCAGCTCCGCTGCCACTCGGCAGTTGGGATCGTAACGGTCGTCCAAACATTCGCGCAGGATGAATTCCGCATCTGTGTATTTGCCTTCGGCGATCCGTTGCTCAGCCAATTTCACGCCGCTTTTACAAAAGCCGTCCACCGCTTCGTCATGCGCTTTGCCTGAGGTCACGGCGTCGGGCAGAAGAGTCACCGCTGTGCGAAATTCCTCGTGCGCGAGGGTAAAATTTTTCGCCGCCATGGCGGACTTGCCGCGCACGAGGGCTGCTTCGCCTCGCGGCAACGCAGCCTGTCGCCGCTTCAGTTCTTGCTGTGCGACCCGGTCCACGCTTTGCGCACTGCTTGTTCCCAGCGAGACTAGCAATAAGGCAAGCGTGAAGACACTGAAGCGACTTAAGTGGATCCCGCGCTCTGCGCGCGATGCTAAAATTAATGTGGCTTTGCTGTCATTAGTTAACATCGAATGACGGAGCTCTCGATCCATCTTGGTTTTGCGGGAAGTTTTCATAATAGGCTTCAGGGTGTAAGCAGACCGATTTCGATTCGATCGTTTGGTTTTCGCGGGTTCACGATCACCGCCTTGCTCGGCTGAACGTCCACCAACTTATACTTGCTCTCGTTCAGCGGTTTTAACGAAAATTCCTGGTCCTTTCTGACCTGAAACTCGCGTTCCCCGCCCCACGAATAGACAAAAGTCGCAACCGACTCAGGCGAAATCGCCATCTTTTCCTTCACCAGAGTGACCTGCTCAGTTGTTTCTTCGTGTTGCAGCGTCATTTCGGAAACATCAACCTCGGTGCCGTATTGATTCGGCTCATATTTTTCGCTGAACCTGATAATCTTGAACCGAGTACCTGCAATCGTGTCGCCGATCTTAAGGAATTGCGTTGGCTCTTTCAGATCGATCCTATTAATCGCGAATGTGTCGCCGACCCAGGATGAGAACATGAACCGAAAAGGTTCTTCGCTGAATGATTTCAGTTTGAGTTTGGAGAGGTAATCCGGATGGGAAGTCTTCTCGATCGGGTTGGTGTGACC
>JBAQJG010000391.1:0-4502 GCA_049300145.1 Chthoniobacterales bacterium
ATCATTGGGATCGCGAGCAGCCATTTGCCGAGGTTTGCCCAGTCGCCAACGAATGGCGCGATCATCCACCAGTTTTCGATTTGATAGCGAACCACACTCGTTAGGCGCAAATTTCCGACCCGCAGAAAAACCGGGATGACAGCCAGGGCAAGCGAAAGCTCATAGGAAATCATTTGCGAGCTCGAGCGCACACCGCCGAGGAAGGGATATTTCGAATTCGAGGCCCAACCCGCCAGCACGATGCCGTAAACGCCTAACGACGCGATGGCGAACACATACAAGATACCGACGTTGATGTCCGCGATCACCATGGGCACCCCGAGTAGCATGCTTCCGAACGGTACCACCGCGATGGTAGTGATCGCGGGCACCATGGCCAGACAGGGCGCCAGCCAGTAATAGAATTTGTTCACGTGCGCCGGCGTGAAATCTTCCTTGAACAAAAATTTGGCGGCGTCGGCAATCGGTTGAAAAAGGCCAGCGGGCCCGACACGGTTTGGTCCGAGCCGGTCTTGAATCAGCGCGCTGACGCGGCGTTCCGCGTAAACGGCGTAGGAAACCATCGGCAAAATCACGACGAAGATCATCCCGATGATTTTCAGGAGCGACGTGGTGATGAAAACAAAATTCATGTCGATCTTGCAGCTCTAGTGTGTTGTAAGAGGCGCAGCTTTACAACGCCCGATCTTCTCCAGGATTTCGGTGGGACCGTAAGCATTCAACGACCGCAACACGCTGTAGCGTCCGCTGTCTTCGGCGGATAACAGACGCGGTGTCGCCACGTCCACATCAAGTGCGCTGAGGACAGCACACACTAGAGTACCGAGGCTGCAGCTTGCGTGAAAGAGCTAACGCCCTGGCGGCCGTTCCGATTCCGCTTTTTCGATGTTCTCCGCCACGGAATCGACAGGTGGAGCAGGGGATTCGTTTGCTTGCATGATTTGCACGCCGAGGTCGCCGATTTTGCTCAAACTCAATCCTGCGAATTCCGGAACGGCGTCACTCATTTGCCGAAAAACATCTTCGATCGAATAAATTGCGTTGCCGCCGCCAAGCGCTTGCAGCAGGTCACGCAGAATTTCCCAGTCATCTCGAGCCGTTCCAGGCGGGCGCACTGCGCGATTCAATCGCTGTAAGCGGCCTTTGCCATTGATCATGGAGCCGCGTTTCTCCGCGAAACCAAAAGAGGGAAGGAGGACGGTCGCGTATTCGGTGGCAGCGTTTGACAAAATATCCATGGCAATGAACGCGGGCAGATTCGAAAGCTGTTCGGCCGAAATTCCGAATTTGGTTGGATTCTCGCCGAGCGCGATCAGCGCTTTTACTTGTCCCGATTTCACCGCTTCGGTAATGGCGGACAGTTTTGCGCCCGGCTCTGAATCCAACTGGAGGATCAGTCGCGCGCCGTTTGTGTTCGGATTGCGGTCTTTGCTGAGCAAAATGTCATCGCCAGGGCCGCAGCGCGGTACGATGTCGATGTAGCGAACGCCGATGGATCTCGCAATTTGCCTGGTCAACCAAAGTTCTTCATTGCTCATGCGTCCGGACGCCAAGATCGCGATTTCCCAACCGCTAAATTGTCTCAGTTGCAGCGCGGCCTGCGTAATCGCGGTCTTCCAATCAACCGCGGCCAGTTTCTCTCCGGAAGAGATACGCGGCTCGAGCAATCGGTTTTCCGATTCGAGATAGCCAAAATTGAGCCGGCCATAATCGCACATCCAGGAAGAGTTGACCGCATTATTCTCGCGCGGCGTCTGGCGGTAGATGATATCCTCGCGCGTGCCGATGAGCGTGTTGCAACCAGTCGCGCAACTGGTGCAGATACTTTTCGTTTCCTTCAAAAACCAGACACGCATCTTGAATCGAAAGTCCGATGAGGTAAGCGCGCCGACCGGACAAATGTCCACGGTGTTGAGGGAATAGTTATTTTCCAGCCGCTTGCCCGGATGCGCGGTGAGGACGGTGTGACTGCCGCGATCGACAAAGCCAAGCACGTCGTCCTTCGCGATCTCCTGACAGAAGCGGATGCAGCGCGAGCAAAGAATACAGCGCTCATCGTCGAGCGTGACGCGCGGCCCGAGCACAACGTTCTTCGGTTTCTTGACTTTATTTTCGAGGAAACGCGACTCAGCCGTCCCGTACTGAACGCTGAATTCCTGCAAGTGGCATTCGCCGGCTTGATCGCAAATCGGACAATCAAGCGGATGATTGATGAGGAGGAACTCCATCACGCCGCGCTGGCATTCTTTCGCCAGCGGCGAATTTGTGCGCACGCCCATTCCATCGGCGATATCCTGTGCGCACGAAATTTGTGGGCGCGGCATCCAATTGATAACGGGTTTGCCGTCGGCGCCGAGCTCGGGTTTGCGATCGGGTCCGAGTTTCGGCATGCCCATCTCAATCAAACACATCCGGCAATTGCCGGGCGAGCTGAGCTTGTTGTGATAACAATATCGCGGGACATAACTCCCAGCCTGTTCGCACGCCTCGATCACGCGCGTGCCTTTCGGGAACTGGCGCCACACGCCATCGATCTGGACATGGAACATGGGCGGTGCCGTCGATCCCTCACTCATGACAATTTCGTAATCGTGCGCGCCTGCCGCGCTGAAGCACGGCGGAGACGGCTGCTCATGCTCATGGTCGAGAAGGATCGATCACGAGTACGAGAACAAGCATGAGGTTTCATTTCTAAATCGTTCCTGCGGCGCCGGCTTTTTCCCAACCCGGATCGTGTGCGAGCGGACTGGTTGGAATTGTTTCGCGTTCGACTAATTCTTCCGGTGTGTATTCCGGTGGCAACGGCGGTGGGACTGGCTTCGCGGCGCGGGCGGTAAATTCATCCGGAAATTTCTCGACAAAACTTTGCGTCGGCCAGGCGCAGGCCTCGCCGAAAGCGCAGATGGTTCGGCCGGCAATGTTATCGCCAATTGTTTTCAACATTCGCGGATCCTCAATCACACCGCCCCCGAGCAACATGCGATCGGTGATTTTTTTCATCCACAACGCCCCTTCGCGGCAAGGGGTGCACTGACCGCACGATTCGTGCGCATAAAACTCGTTGATGTTATTGAGCGTCCAGACCATGTCGCGCGAATCATCCAGCACGATCACACCCCCGGAGCCGGCCATCGAGCCCGCCGCGGCGAGCGAATCGAAATCCATCGGGATTTCATCGATCGACATCTCACGTTCGATTGTCGAGCCATCGGGTTGTTTTTGCTTGAGTTTGAATCGTTCATCCGCGCGCAGAACTTTCGCGGAACTTCCGCCGGGGATGACCGCTTTTAGCCTTCGTCCGAATTTCAAACCGCCGGCCATGTCGTAAATCAACTGGCCCATCGTCACGGCGCCGACTTCAATTTCAAAATAGCCCGGACGTTGCACGTCGCCGCTCACGCAGACAATGCGGGTGCCGGTATTGTTAGGCTGGCCCAGCTGTGCATATTTCGCGCCGCCCATCGCGATGATGTGTTTCACATGACAAAGCGTCTCGACGTTGTTTACAATCGTCGGGCACATGTAGAGACCGAGCACGGCCGGAAAGTAGGGCGGCTTGATCCGCGGATAAGCGCGCTTGCCTTCAAGGGATTCGATCAGGCCGGTTTCCTCGCCGCAAATGTAAGCGCCGGCTCCGCGATGGATGTAAACATCGACGTCGAACCCTGAACCCAGAATGTTTTTCCCAAGGAAATTGTGCTGACGCGCCTCTTCGATGGCGTGCTCGAGGATTTTTGCGCCCTCGGGGAATTCGCCCCTTATATATATGTACGCGATGTGTGCATTGAGGCCGAAACAGGAGATCAGGATGCCTTCGAGCAATTGATGCGGATCCTCATGAATGATGTAGCGGTCCTTAAAGGTCCCGGGCTCGGATTCATCCGCGTTGGCGATTAAGTAAACCGGCTTCTTCTCATCCGGCTTGATAAAGCTCCACTTCACGCCGCAGGGAAATCCGGCGCCGCCACGGCCACGCAGGCCCGAAGTCTTTACTTCGTTGACGATGTCGATCCGCGACATCGTCACGGCTTTCTTTAATTGCTCATAGCCGCCGTCGCCGATGTATGTGTCGATGTCGGTCTTCCAATCCGGGCGCCCAATATTTTTAAAAACGAGCCGATGTTCGAGTGGGTGAGGCAATGGCGGATTGCGAATTGCGGATTGAGGATTGGAAAGAATGTTCGCCGCATCAGGCTGCACATTTTCATGTAGATCGTCGTCGATCATGCAAACCGGCGCGGTGCCGCAACTGGCCAGACATTCGACGAATTCGATGCCGTAATTTCCGTCCGCGCTGACAGAAATGGGGTTGTATCCCGCATCTGCGGGATCGATCTTGCGGTCGATGCCGGCGACTTCGCAGAATTTTTCCATAAGCCGATAACTTCCTGCCATCGCACAGCTCAACGTGCGGCACACGCGAATGTGCTTCTTGCCCGCGCTTTGCTGCCGGAACATGGGGTAGAAGGTGACGAGCTCGAGGAGGTTGATCGGCTCCAAGT
>JBAQJG010000392.1:0-1586 GCA_049300145.1 Chthoniobacterales bacterium
TAGAGGCTTTGGCCGAGCTTGCCGTTGCGCCCCCATGGCGTCCAACTTGGCGCGAACATCAAATGGCAGACGACCCGCAGGCGCTCGCCATCCGCTTTCGCGCGCAGAGTTCGGATCAGTCCAACAATCTGGTTCTGCGATACGGCGGGCGCGACGATGAGCTTGTCGGAACTCCATATATCAGGCGGCAGAGCGGCGAGATCCCGCTCATAAGACGCGTTGAGGACTCTTGCGCTCCTGCACTCCGATGGAATAGTCGCGTCGAAAGCACGGCCGCGCGCCAAACCAAAGAGTCTCAGCAACAGCTCATTCAGGGTGGGGCTTTCGCTTTGATAGAAGGAGCGGCTGAAATGCGGGAGCGCGCCGATCTCCGCGATGATCATCGGGTCGATGGATTTCATCCCAAAGGCACGATATCTGACCCCGCAAAGGGTCAGTCTCTCTCCTACCAGCTTTATTAAACTGTAGTTATGCTCTCCTTTCCCAATCAAACCATTGTCTACAAAAATAACTTCCATCAATTATTTTTCCCGATTGACGGCCTAGGCATTGGTGGGTGTAGATCGGGAGACGAGTTGGCGTTGAAGATTGAAGGTGTTGTTGGACGGCGGGAGGCACTCTCAGGAAGCGTTGGGCGGATCGAGCTGACTTGAACCGCTGTAGCTCGCGTTCGATTGTTCCGACCTAACGTGCGAGCCACCATCGCGCGACCCCGTTCGCGGGACAAAGCGCAGCGCGAGCCTCTGCGTCCAAGCGAAGGCGGATGCTATCGTCCTCCTCGGTTTCGGTCGCATCGTCATAAAGCGGGATAACCTCCGCCGCTGCGCCGCTCGCGCGGATGCCGCCGCCGTCCACCCAGATGACCCGGTCACACAAGCCCTTGATCTGCTGCATATCATGCGTAACCACTATCAGGGTGCCGCGGTGCCGGAACGATTCCATGAAGGCGAGGCTTTTCCGTCGGAAAGCGGCATCGCCGACGGCCAGCGCCTCATCGACGATCAGGATGTCGGCTTCGGCGTGAACGCAGATCGCGAAGGCCAACCGCGAGCGCATGCCGGCGGAATAGAGCCGCACCGGCTGATCGATAAACGGGCCGATTGCGGCAAACTCGGCGATCGATGGCAGGCGCCCGAGTATATCCGACCGGCGCAGTCCAAGCACCGCCCCACTGATCAGCACATTTTGGCGGCCCGTCATTTCCCAATCGAAGGCGGCGCCGAGCGCCAGGATCGGGGCGATCCGTCCCGCCACGCTGATTTCCCCGCAGGTGGGCTGTGTAATACCGCACAGTAGCCGCAGCAGAGTTGTCTTGCCGGCGCCGTTCCGCCCGATGATCCCAACCGATTCCCCTCGCTGCATCTCTAAATCGATATCGCGCAGCACCCAGTATTCCAAGTAAAAGCGATGGAAGCTGCCGAAGAACAGTTGTTTTACTTGGTCGCTCCGCCGGGCGTAGAGTTGGTAGGCTTTGCCCAGGCCGAGACATCGGATCGCTAGGTCAGATGACATCGATCAAGATGCCCTTATAGCGCTCGAATACGGCATACCCGCCACGGCAAACCGCGACCGACACAACGAGAAAT
>JBAQJG010000393.1:0-1576 GCA_049300145.1 Chthoniobacterales bacterium
CCCGCTGGGACAACCAGCTCTCGTCGACCGTGAATTCGTCGGTCTCCGAGACGATCACGGACCGCTCGATGACGTTTTGCAGCTCGCGAACGTTTCCGGGCCAGGGATAGGACTGCAGACAGTCGAGTGTCCGCTTGCTCACTCGTCGGAATGTCTTCCCGGCCCTCCGCGCGTAGCGACCGATGAAGTACTCCACCAGCATGAGAATGTCTTCTCGCCGTTCCCGCAACGGAGGCATCTCGACGGGAAACACGTTAAGCCGATAAAACAGATCCTGGCGAAACGTGCCGTCCGCCACCGCGGCTGTCAAATCACGATTCGTTGCGGCGATTACGCGAACATCGACCTGGATTCGCTTTCGTCCCCCAACGCGTTCGAATTCCCGCTCCTGGAGGACCCGCAGCAACGCCACCTGTATTTCGGACGATAGTTCGCCCACCTCGTCGAGGAAGATCGTGCCGCCGTTCGCCAGCTCGAACCGACCGAGTCGCCGTTGCACGGCACCGGTGAACGCGCCTTTCTCATGACCGAAGAGCTCCGAGGAAATTAAGTCGCGGGGAATGGCCGCGCAGTTGACGGCCACGAACGCTCGTGAGGCGCGCCGAGACCGCCGGTGAATCGCTCGCCCGACGAGTTCCTTCCCCGTGCCGGTCTCGCCGGTGATGAGCACCGTCGAATCGCTGCCCGCGACCTTGCACACGCGCGAAAGAGCCGCCATCAACGCTGGCGAGGCGCCGACAATCTCCTCGAACATCGACGCTTTGTCGACTTCCTCTCGCAGGGCGACGTTTTCCTGCTGGAGCCTATCCTCGGCGGTCTTGCGATCGTCGATATCGGTACAGGCGACATACCAGCGGATGATCTGTCCCTGGTCATCGCGAACTGGGTTGGAACGAGCCAAAAACCAGCGGTAACTTCCATCGCCGTCGCGCAGCCGCAACTCCAACTCGTAGGCCAAGCCCGTAGAGACGGCAAGATCAAAATAATCTCGCTCCCGCGCTCGGTCATCTGGATGAACGAATGCACCGCGCTCAGGCGTCTGCCGCCACTCTTCAAGACTGAGACCCAGGTAATCAAGTGCGATGCGGTTGATATGCAAACGTTCACAGTTGGGTCCGTATACACTGACAAGTTGAGGCGCGAAGTCCAGCATCTGTCGGAGCTCTTCAGCAAGGTTGAACTCGGTTAATTTGTGTTCTTGAATGTCGAGATTGACGCCGATCCAGCTTTGCATCGCGGGAATCAATTCGGGTACAGGCAGCCCCCATTTCAGGGTTCGCTTGACACTTTCAGAGCCTACTGGGAACACTATGTTTTGGGTCGCCATGAGTTCGCCTTTGACGTTTCCGAATTTCAGCAGATGGACCTGGGATTTGCAGCAGCGAACAGAATCGTCTCTTCTCCTATGATCCGACCGACCAAATTGGAGCATCGACGCCACCTCGGCGACTCAGCGCCTTCCTTCCCGTGGCCCGCATTGACGTGACTTTGACTCTTTCCTGTTTCGGAGGTAAATACACTTAGGCATTATTTTGCGGTTATTTTCGTTATCTATTTGCCAATGAATGAGTTGGAC
>JBAQJG010000394.1:0-13349 GCA_049300145.1 Chthoniobacterales bacterium
GCCTTGGGGAACAATGGCACGCTGAACATTGGCGGTAGCACTCTTTCAGCCGATACGATACTGAAACTCTATTCATCTGGAAGCAACGGCTCGGTTAATTTTGTCGCCAATGTTACCCTGGACGGCGCCAGTCAGAAGATCATCGCGGGCAACTCCGTCACTATCTTTAACAATGTAACCGTAACAATTCTGGGCCAAAATCCTGCCTCCATTTTTACAAACCATGCGAACTATACCGGCTTCGGAGGCAACGGAAGCAGGACTGGGACTTTTGCTGGCCTCGGCGCGCATAATCCGCAACCACTCGCCAACGCGCCTCCTCTTGGTGGTCCGGGTGGTCTATAAAAAAAGTAACGCAAGTCTCCGGCAAGGTGGATCGAGCAGTCCCTTGCTCGATGCTAATTTAGGCGGCAAAGCCGCATTTGTCTTAGCATCGCCCGACGGAGCGGCCGATCCACCCTGCCCAAGCGGGACGCTCGGGCGACTCTGTTGGCGAAGCGGTTTCTAGGGAACGATCAAGCGCTGACCGATCCTCAACTTCTCAGGGTCATCGATGCTTTTCCTATTGGCGTTGAGGATCCTTTTCCAGCGCGCCGGCGATTTGTAAAACTTTCTCGAAATCGACGCGAGCGTGTCGCCCGTTTGAACGACATAGGTTCGGCTGCTTGATTTCCCGGCAGCAGTTTCCTTCGGAGGCGGACCGCCCGATTGCGTTTGATCCGGCGCGTTCCGGGACTTCAGAGAACGGTCTTCCAATTCCTTGCGCAAATTGAGGTTTTCATTTCTCAATCGGGCTGCTTCCGCCCGAGTGACCACGGAATCGCCCGACAGGCTCGTGACCAGCGCAATCTCGTCGCGCTTCATAGAATTCTTCACATCGTTTGCATGAGATCCGTTCGAGCTCAGCGTGAGGTAGCGTTTGAAATGATGCAGCGCATTGAGCGGATCATTCATTTTGTCGTCGTAAAGCAGCGCGAGCTTGTAATGAATCTCAGCGCATC
The DNA here is from genome assembly GCA_049300145.1 of Chthoniobacterales bacterium. Taxonomy (GTDB): domain Bacteria; phylum Verrucomicrobiota; class Verrucomicrobiia; order Chthoniobacterales; family UBA10450; genus AV133. Next base: position 1,002 of record JBAQJG010000394.1, read on the forward strand.
GCGGGCTATCGTCGAGCGCGGCTTCGTAAAGATTGATCGCGCGCAGAAAGTCTCCCTGTGCTGACTTCTTGTCCGCGTCTTTGACGAGCTGGGCATGGCGCGGCGTCATCATTCGATCGCAGCCGGCGAGCAAGAACACGAGCAAGATCGACAATCCAAGCGGAAACTTGTCAGCGAGCCTCATCCTCGCCAACCTGCTTACTCGTGAGGATACGTGCACTCCAATTCTTTTTCTCCCTCGCGTTCTTTTTTTCCGGCGCGCGCGCGTTGCTCGCAGGTCTTTCTCTTGGCCAAACTTACGCGCTTAGGTTTGTCGATGTCGATGGAAACACGCTTTTGACGGCCGACGGTCATGTCACGGTCGTGGTCTTGACGACTCAATCAAACATCGATCAGGCGCGCGCGGTTGGCGACCGCGTCCCCGGTTATTGTCTTGGCAATCCGACTTACCGGATGATCACCGTGGTCAATTTCCAGAAAAAGCTCGCGAAACCGACGCGGACAATTCTGAGCGCGCTCATGCGAGGTCGTCTCAATGCCGAAGCGCGGCGACTTCAGGCCCGCTACAAGGAAAAGAATATTACCCGCGATGCGCGACGCGACATTTTCGCGGTCGCGGATTTTGATGGCGCGGCAACGGCACAACTCGGCGCGCGGGTTGAATCGGCGGCCTTTAACACCTTCGTCTTCGCCCGAAACGGCAAGCTCTTGCGCCAATGGAATGGTGTGCCGCGCGCCGCGGAGTTGGCCGCAGTTGTGAAATAAATCGTCGATTGCCGACGAATACCTGTAGCCGCCCCGCTCAGCCTGCCGCGCCGGAGCCTTTTTTGAGCGAAGGCGGGTCGGGGCGCATCTGGCGATTGAGCGCCGTCGCTCCTAATATTTTTGCATCGCCGGATCGATCTCGTCTGCCCAGGCGTCGATGCCACCTTCGAGATTGTAAACGTGAGCAAAACCAGCTCGCCGCAACATCTCGACTGCTTGTGCGCTGCGCGGGCCTCTGTGACAATGAACGACGGTGTGCCCATTCTGCTTCAGCTCATGTAAGCGATCAGCTAATTGGCCTAACGGAATCAGTTTCGCGCCATCGATCCGCACAATCTCAAATTCGAATGGCTCACGGACGTCGATTAGCTGGATCGTTTCGCGCGCATCAAGTTTTCGTTTCAATTCATGGACGGAAATCGCGGGCACATCCGCTGCGGTCCCGCAAAATTGCTCGTAGTCGATCGGTTCCGTGATTGTTGGTCGTTCACCACAAATAGGGCACTCCAAATCGCGGCGGACGTTGAACTCGCGGAATTTCATCTTCAGCGCGTCGAAGTGCAGAAGACGTCCGACAAGTGTCTCACCGACACCGAGGATCAATTTGATCGCTTCGATTGTTTGCACCATCCCAACGATTCCCGGCAGCACACCGAGAACGCCCGCCTCGGCGCAATTTGGGACCGTCCCTGGCGCGGGCGGCTCGGGAAAGAGGCAGCGATAACAGGGACCGCCAAGATGCGGCGCGAAAACGGTGGCTTGCCCATCGAAGCGAAAAACAGAGCCGTATACATTCGGCTTGCGCGCAAAAACGCAAACATCGTTCGATAAATATCGTGTCGGGAAATTATCCGAGCCGTCTATCACCAGGTCATAGCGCGCAACGAGTCCAGGCGCGTTCTCACTGGAAAAGCGGCATCCATGCAGTTCGACCTCGATGTTTGGATTGGCGTCGCGCAACCGGTCCCGCGCGGATTCCAATTTGTTACGGCCAACATCCCTTGTTCCGTGAAGAATTTGCCGCTGCAAATTTGAAAGATCGACATCGTCGAAATCGACAATGCCGATTTTGCCGACGCCAGCCGCCGCCAGATAAAGAGCCGCGGGTGATCCGAGTCCGCCCGCACCGATGCATAAAACATGCGCAGCTTTTAAGCGGCGTTGTCCATCGGCTGCAACTTCCGGCATCATGAGATGGCGCGAGTAACGCGCAGTCTCCTCACCGCTCAGTTTAATGCCCTCTGTCCGTCCATCCTCTATGATACTTTTGCTCATGCCGCCCCTCTATTTTAGCACGATCGTGATGGGAAGGAAGATAGCCGTCCCGGCTGTCATGGCGCGCAGGCGTCTCGCCTGCATCTATCAATAGCCGGGACGGCTGTTTGCCATGACAGGCTGGAAGCCTGTCTTCCGTTTTCTGCAGAAGGATTATCGCGCTGCCTCAGCTTGAATTCGCCAAGTCCCAGTTGATTCCGACAATTCGCTGGTTCTCGAATCGCTTCAGCGATTTTGGAAATATCAGATGACTTGCGCCTTTGCGCTCTTTGAAACCGACAACCCCAAACTCAGTTCCAACTTCACCTTTCTGGACCGTCATCACGCGATTGTTTTTGATCTGTGATTGTAAATGACGATCTGCCGATGGTTTTTGCCAAAGTGTGTAAACCTCCGGTTTCCCACATTTTTCCACCACTTGCGCAAAGCGCGCCGTTTTCACTTTCAGAAGCTTCACGTTGGTAGGGCGGGACCGCCGGGCCGTCCGTTCCTTAGGATTTCGGCGCGCCCGGCAGTCGCGCCTAAAAAGTCCGCCAGGGAACCACGGCAAGGAGGATCAGACTACCGTTGCTGCATTCCTGCCCTGGCGGGGTTCGTACGTCCTCCATCCATAGCCCCTGACGGAGAATGAAAATTCGCTCAAGATCGAGATCATGCAATCGGGTTTGAAAATCGAAGATGCGGCGCGCGTTACAGGCGCGTTCTGGTTGCGTCGTCCGCGTGAAATCGTTGGCGTTGCCGTTGTAGCGGCGCTCTATGAGCGTCGGTCGAACTTCTCGCCGAGAGATGCGACGGTCACAGACCGCCGCTACAGCCGATTAGCCAAACGGCAGGTTCGCCTTGATCCGAGCGACGTCCGTTTTGTGAACTTGCGAAGCCTTGCTCAGCTGCCGTTTGCGTTTCGCATTCTTGGCGGAAAGCAAATGGCGGCGCGAGGATTGCGCTCGCAAAACCTTGCCGCGCGCGGTGATCTTGAATCGTTTCGCAACTGCTTTGCGTGTTTTGCTGCGAGCGATTGGCTTCGGCATAAGGCACGCAAGGTAATGTGATCGTTACGTCATAACAAATGCTTTTCTGGAGCCGTCGCCCTGCGGGTCAGGCGACGTGCGCCTATTTGCAATTCGCGCGTCGCGCTCGCCCGGCGAGCGGCCACACAACAATGTGCTCGCATCCGTTTTCTTTCTCGGAACATTCTCACGCATGGAAGACGCATCGTTGAAGAGACCGCATGTTTTGATCGTCGGCGCAGGATTTGGCGGACTCGAAGCGGCAAAGAAATTGGCGTGCAAAGACGTGCACGTCACGGTAATCGACCGAACCAATTATCATCTTTTCCAGCCGCTGCTCTACCAAGTGGCGACGGCGGCTCTGTCGCCAGCCGACATCGCGGCGCCCGTGCGCGCAGTATTGAGCAAATGCAGAAACATGGAAGTCATACTCGCGGAGGTGCAGTCGGTCGATGTTGGGGCCAGAAAAGTGAACCTTGGAGATATGGAGATGGCTTATGATTATCTGATCCTCGCAACCGGTGCGCGACATTCTTACTTCGGCCATGATGAGTGGAAAAAGTTGGCGCCGGGATTAAAAAGTCTCGAAGACGCAATAGAACTTCGCCGCCGCTTGTTGCTGGCGTTTGAGTATGCCGAAAAAATTACGAATGAAGAAGCGCGTAAAGCAGCGATGACTTTCGTAGTCATTGGCGGCGGACCGACCGGCGTGGAAATGGCGGGCGCAATTGCTGAGATCGCCCGCTACACACTGGCGAAAGATTTTCGCCGCATTGATCCGTCGCAGGCTCGTGTGATTTTGGTCGAAAACGAGCCCCGTCTCATCGCCGCCTTTCCGGAAGATTTGTCGGCGAGCGCGCGGAAGCAACTTATCGATCTTGGCGTAGAAGTTCGCACCGGCGTACGCGCGACAAACCTCACCGATGCTGGAATTGAAGTGGCCGGGGAATTCATTCCGTGTCGCGTGAAAATTTGGGCGGCCGGCAACAACGCATCCTTTGTTGGCAAGACGCTCGGCGTGCCAATCGACAAGGTTGGTCGTGTGATCGTCAACGACGATCTTACGATTCCTGGACGTCCTGAGATTCAGGTAATCGGCGACCTGGCAAATTTTTCGCATCAAACTGGAAAACCTTTGCCGGGCGTATCGCCGGTTGCCATGCAGCAGGGCCGTCACGCCGCGCGCAATATTTTGGCGATGACTGAAGGAGGCAAACCGCAGCGATTCTGGTATTGGGACAAAGGCAGCATGGCCACGATTGGCCGAAACAAAGCCGTGGCCGATCTGAAGTTCGTGCACTTCAGCGGGTTGCCGGCGTGGTTGGCGTGGCTATTTGTGCACGTTATTTTTCTGGTCGGCTTTCGCAATCGCTTCGTCGTGCTCTTTCAATGGGCGTGGGCGTATTTCAGCTTCAACAAAGGCGCGCGCGACTCATTACGCGAAACTTTCAATCGGAACAGCGCCCGCCGGCGTGAAATGGCTACCGAGTTAACAAGCAAATTATTTGTGATGGGAGCAGGTAGTCGATTAAGAGGCGTAAGAGAGGCGTCTCGTCTGTCACGGCAGACGGGCCTTCGGCTTGTCGAATCAACAGCCCGGACGGCTGTTTGCCCTGACAGCCGAGGGCAGCTGTCTTCCTCGTGAGATGGCGAACGCTCTTCGCATAGCGATTGTCGGTTCTGGCGCGATCGGCAGTTATTATGGCGCAAAGCTGGCGCACGGCGGGAGCGACCTGCATTTCTTGATGCGCGGTGATTTGAGCGAAATTCGGCGCGACGGTCTTTGCGTTCGTGGCAAAGGTGAAAATTTTCGCGTCGCGAAAGTGAATTGTTACAACTCGACGAAAGAAATCGGCCCGTGCGATCTCGTTCTCATCGCGGTCAAGGCAACTTCAAACGCTGATCTTGTCGATCTTGTCCCGCCCTTGCTGCATCAGCGCACGAGTTTGCTCACATTGCAGAACGGTCTCGGGAACGAAGAATTCCTCGCCGCGCACTTCGGTGCGGAGCGCATCCTGGGCGGGCTTTGCTTCATTTGTTTGAATCGAACTTCGCCAACGGTGGTCGAGCGCCGCGATTACGGTTATGTCGTCATCGGCGAGTACGGACGGGCCCCGCAATCGCGCACTCAAGCAATCGTGACGGAATTCAACCGGTGCGGTGTGGAGTGCAGCGTCGTGGAAGATCTGGCGCTGGAGCGCTGGCGTAAGCTGGTCTGGAATATTCCGTTCAACGGATTATCGATCCTGGCCGGTGGCGTCGCCACGGCCGCGATTCTTGCCGACAAAGATTTACTCCGATCGACACGCGCTTTGATGGATGAAGTGGTCGCCGCGGCAAATAAGTGCGGTTATCAATTAGAGGGCGCTGCGGCTGACGAACAGATGAGGCGCACGGAAACGATGGGCGCCTACAAGCCTTCAAGCTTAATCGATTTTGAAAATGGAAAGGCCCTCGAGGTCGAAGCGATTTGGGGCGAACCGTTGCGTCGCGCTGCCGCGGCGGGCGCGCCGATGCCGCGACTCGAGATTCTCTATTCGCTTCTCAAATCTCTCGAGCGCCGCAGGCGAGGCAAGTTTATAGACTCTCGCATCCATGACGGCCAGGCTCCGCAGGAGCTGCGTGAATCCGGAAAGAGCACATGCCGCCAAGACCGCAACCGATAGGTATGAGTCGCGGGCAGAACTTGGTCGCTCTTCCCGAAATTACAGTGCGCAATCTTCAACGAACTGTACAGATCGATGTGGCTGCGCTCCGGGAGTTCGCTCACCTGGCTTTGCAGTTATGTTTTCGCATTTCTCGAAATGAGCCGACGCAATTAAAACGCTTGCGCAAAATATTTGTTCTCCTCATTTCCAATCGGCGGATGGCGAGGCTGCATCGACAATTCCTAGGCAAAGTGGGGCCAACCGACGTCCTGACATTTGAGCATGGCGAGATTTTCGTCAGCGCCGAGATGGCGCGCGATCAGGCGCGAAGCTTTGGAAGTTCGCTCGGGCAGGAGCTTCGGCTTTACGTTGTGCATGGACTGCTGCATCTGCATGGCTTTGATGATCGGGAGCAGGTCGAGGCGCGACGAATGGCAAGGATGGAGCGACAAATTCTGGCAGCGGCGTTGAAGTAGCAATTGCAGCGGTGTTGGCTGCGGCGAGCGCCGGGCGTAACCTCGTTTGAACTGGAGGCGGCGTATGTTAGCCTTCACCTATGAGGTGGCAACCGCGGCGGGGCAGCGCGTGGGTGGCGCAAAGCGAACGATCCGCGGAAACAATTGGCGTTTCGGCTGAGAATGCTAATCCTGCGACGATTGATGCTCCGGCAATCGAAAAGGAAACGCGCTCGGAAGAAGATCTCGATCTTCCGTGGCAAGTGGTGGTGCATAACGATCCGGTTAATTTGATGAGTTATGTGACGATGGTGTTCCAGCGGGTGTTCGGCTATCCGCGCGAGAAAGCGGAACGCCACATGCTGGAAGTGCATCACAATGGACGCTCCATTCTCTGGAGCGGCATGCGCGAGCGAGCGGAGCTTTATGTGCAACAACTGCACGGTTATCTCTTGCTCGCGACGCTGGAGAAAATTGGGTGATATGGAAATTTGCCGGCGAGAAGACGGGCTGGAGATCTCCGAGCTCGACCCGTTCCTGGCGGAATTGCTCCGGCAGATTCCAGCGAGTGCTAATCCGGAGGGAGCGCCAGCCGCTGAGCAGCGACTCTTCAGTCCACCCGCGGGTCCGCGCGAAAAGGACATTTGCGCGGAGTGGAAACTTTATGTGCAACCGGAGTTACGGCGTCTCTTTCAGACGGCGACGGAGACCGTGGCCGCCGACTTGGAGCAACTACGTGGTAATGAAAAAGCCTTCGCGAACCGCACTCTGCGCATTCCAGCGAAGCATGCGGATGCATGGCTCAGTGCGCTCAATCAGGCGAGGCTGGTCATTGCCGCGAAGTATAATTTCACTGATGGCGAGTTGTGCGATCACTATCGCTCACCCATCGGGTCGCGCCGCGACCTGAGCTTATTTCAGGTAAACTTCTACGGCTTCCTTCAGGAATTTATTTTGCGAGAAGTCAGCGACTGCCCGGGAAAAAATTCCGATTAGCTCTGCTTGCGGTTTCGTACCATCGACATCAGCCGTTCCTTAATCGCGGCGGACGACTTCGCGGGGCGCAAGCTCAACGCGAACGCTTCGTGCAAGGCATAACACTCGCCGATAAAATCATCGGCCTTTTGTCCGAACTTTTTTCGCGCTCTCTCGAACTCCTCCATCTCTTCGGACTCCAGCGCGCCGATGACGTAAAGCCGCGAGCGGTTCTGGAATTCTTCAAAGCTCATCTTTTAGCTCCTTCAGGCCGTCATACATTTTTTTTAGTCCCAATTCAAGCCGGGTTTTGACTGTGCCTAATGGAGTATTCGTTTTTGCCGCGATTTCGCGCTGGCTCATGCCTCGAAAAAATGCGAGCTCGATTGCCTGCTGCTGCGCCGGCGGGAGCCCGTTGATCACGTTGCGCACAAGGACCCGAGTGTCGCTGAAGGCGATTTCTTCCGCGGTGGCGTTATGCACCCAGGCCTCAGGTCGCTGTTCGGTCTCGCTTTGCAGGCGCTCTTCGGCGCGCGTGTAGGCCTGCTTTTTCCGTAAACCATCAATCGCACGCCGGCGCGCCAGGGTAACCATCCAGCCAAGCGGTTTCCCTTTTTGTGCGGAAAAATTCTTCGCTTGGTTCCAAATCTCCATGAAAATTTCCTGTAGCAAGTCGTCGGCCTCAGCTTCGTTGTGGATCACGCGCAAAATGAGCGCTTTCAGAATCCCGTTATATCGATCGTAAAGCAGGGAAAGCCCTTCCGGATCCTCAGCCTGGATCGCCTGCATCAGGTCGAGATCACTCGGCGCACCCGGCTCAAGTTCCGGCACAGTCGTCCGCACGCGGGGACGGGTGTCCGTCTCGCTGCCTACATGCGCTGCGATCTGCGATTTCCGATTCATACAGAAGTGCGAAACAGAGCCATAGTTTGCTTTACCGGCTTCGTCTATCGGTTTCACGGCGGAGCGCTGCAATAAGCTTGACCGGCAAACAGTTGCGCCAATACGCTTGCGATGACAACGCGAACTGAGCGCAAGTCGCGCTCGGTGGCCGCCAGAGTGGGGGAACGGGTGCTGTGCGATCTTGCGTTCCAAGAGTAACTTCACTAAAGGAAATTCATATGAAATTAATTACATCGCTTCTCGGCGTCCTCGCACTGACTTTCGTCACCTCAGCGGTTGCCCAAGAAGAATCACCGTCCCCCTCGCCGGAACAAAGCACTTCTACCTCCACGACCGCGCCAGAAGCTCCGGCGCCGGCACCGTCGGCCGCGCCTGAAACGAGAGCGACCGCGACGCCTACAGAGCAACCCGGCGCTCAGAAAAAAGAAAAACCCACCGCGGCGAAACCTGCAGCCGCTCCCTCCGGCAGGAAGATGAGCGTCGAAGCTGCGTTGAAGGACAACGAGAACCGCTGGGAAGCCGCAGTCGCCAAACATGATACGGTCATTATCGGATCGATGGCGGCCGATGATTTTGCCGGCGTTAATTTCGATGGGAAAGTCACGAGTAGGTCAGGCTTGATTGCGGAGTCGAAGAAGGATCGGGAGACCTACAAATCGGCCGTGAACGAAAAGCTCGCCGTGCACAGTTATGGTCCGAACGTAGCAGTGGTTGTCGGTACCGCGCACGAGAAGGGCACGGGCAAAGATGGCCAGCCATTCGATCGAAAGTTTCGCTTTACCGACACTTGGGTGGAGCGGAACGGCCGGTGGCAATGCGTCGCCAGCCAAATAATGAAGGTGCCGTAACGATAACCATTTTGCACGCCGCCAGCGCGTGCATTCTGACGGCAGCGGTCACTACAATGTGGTCGCTGCCGTTTTCTTTCGCCGGCCAACCGCAATCCCTCTCCGCCGAAAACCCGATGATTGCGCAGTGCGATTTGTGCGGCAAAGGTTACCGGCATGCCAGCGATTGGGAGCGAAGCAGTGGCTGATCCGCTTTGGTACAAGGATGCGGTCATTTACGAACTGCATGTCAAGACGTTTTGCGACAGCGATGGCGACGGAATGGGCGATTTCCGCGGCCTGAGCGATAAGCTCGGCTTTTTGCAAGAGCTCGGCATCACTGCGATCTGGCTCTTGCCGTTTTATCCATCGCCCATGCGGGATGACGGTTACGACATTGCCGATTACTTCGACGTTAATCCGAACTTCGGAACGCTCGATGATTTTCGCGCGTTTCTGAGCGCGGCACACGAACGCGGGTTGCGGGTCATTACCGAGCTCGTCATCAATCACACCTCGGACCAAAATCCCTGGTTTCAAAAATCGCGAAGCGCATTGCCTGGTTCGCCGGAGCGCGACTTCTACGTCTGGAGCGATACGCCGGAAAAATACCAAGAGGCGCGCATCATTTTTAAAGATTTCGAGACATCGAACTGGTCGTGGGATCCGGTGGCCAAGGCGTATTACTGGCACCGTTTTTATTCGCATCAGCCCGACCTCAATTTCGACAATCCCATTGTGCACGAAGCGGTCGAGAAGGTCTGTGATTTTTGGCTGAACATGGGCGTGGATGGTTTGCGGCTCGATGCCGTCCCGTACCTTTACGAACGCGAAGGTACCAACTGCGAGAATCTACCTGAGACGCACGCGTATCTGAAAAAGCTTCGTGCACATGTTGATCTAAAATTTCCTGGCCGCATGTTGCTAGCGGAAGCAAACCAGTGGCCGGAAGACGCCGTCGCCTACTTCGGAAGCGGCGATGAGTCGCACATGAGTTTTCATTTCCCGCTCATGCCGCGAATGTTCATGTCCCTGCAAATGGAAGACCGGTTTCCCATCATCGACATCCTCGATCAGACGCCACCGATTCCCGACAACTGCCAATGGGCAATGTTTCTGCGCAACCACGATGAGCTCACACTGGAAATGGTGACCGACGAGGAGCGAGATTACATGTGGCGCGTTTATGCGAACGATCCGCACGCGCGAATCAATCTCGGTATTCGTCGCAGGCTCGCACCGCTTCTGGCCAACAGCCGTCGCAAGATCGAGCTGCTGAACACGCTGCTCTTCTCCATGCCCGGTACGCCGATTATTTACTATGGCGACGAGATCGGCATGGGCGACAACATTTATCTTGGCGACCGCAACGGCTGCCGCACGCCGATGCAATGGAGTCCCGACCGTAACGCCGGATTTTCCAGGGCGAATCCGCAGCAACTGTTTCTCCCCGTCATCATCGATCCCGAGTACCACTACGAAGCAACTAACGTCGAAAACCAGCAAAAGAATTTGTCATCGCTGCTTTGGTGGATGCGTCGCGTCATCGCCATGCGCAAGAACTTCAAGGCATTTTCGCGCGGTTCGCTCGAATTTCTTTATCCGGATAATGCCAAGGTCCTGGCGTTCCTTCGTCGATATGAGAACGAAACCATTGTCGTTGTGGTGAATCTTTCGCGCTTCGCCCAATCCGCCGAGCTCGATCTGTCGCATTTTTCCGGCTGCGTGCCAGTAGAAGTGTTCAGTCGCAATCCGTTTCCTGCGATCAAGAAATCGCGTTACGTCCTGACGCTTAATCCGCACGCGCATTATTGGTTTGTCCTTCAACCTCAAACTGACAGGAGGCGTCTGGAAAAAAAGCGAGTCGTGCCGACGTTACATGCCTCGGCTGACTTGCGCGCGTTGCTGGCCGATGGCCAGCGCGCGCTCTTCGAACGCGAGATTCTTCCGGCATATATCCAGAGTTGTCGCTGGTTCGGTGCGAAGTCGCGCACGCTTCGCCATTTGCGAGTCGTCGAACATTCGGCGATCTCATCGGAACCGGGTTCGGCACAAATTTGGTTCGTCGAGGTCAGTTATCTCGACGGTCCCAATGAAACGTATGCCCTGCCGGTCAAGATCGCGTCCGGTGACATTGCACGCGCTATCGCGCAGAACGCGCCGCACGCGCTCATCGCCCGGTTTGCCGATTCGGAGGAAGCCGTTCTTTGCGACGCCATTTGGGATGCAGAATTTCGTGCGCAATTATTCGAGGCAATAGCACAGCGGCAAACCGCCAAAGGCCGGGCCGGCGACCTCTTCGGCATGTCGGGCAAGGCGCTTTCGAGCAATTCTTCGGTCGCGGCGCCGGCATCGCACGTCATCACTGGCGAGCAAAGCAACTCTTCCATGCTGTTCGAGGACAAATTTTTCCTAAAACTTTATCGCAAGCTCGAAGACGGCGTGAATCCAGACGTCGAAGTCACGCGATTCCTCACCGAGCGCACTAATTTCGCGAACGTCCCGTCGTTTCATGGCACGATCGAATATCGCCGTGGAAAATCCGAGCCCACGATCGTCTGTGTTTTGCAAAACGCGGTCTCGAGCGAGTGTGATGCTTGGACGCTTACCCTCGATTCGGTCGGGCGTTATTACGAACGCGTGCTTGGCCGCAAAGCCGATCTGCAGAACCAAACCGCGCCGCCAGGCGCGCTTCTCGATGAATTAATTGGCGGCATTTATCCCGAGAAAGCGCAGTTACTCGGGCAACGCACTGGCGAACTGCATCGTGCACTCGCTTCGAGCGACGGCGATCCGGCGTTCGCGCCCGAGCCGTTCAACACGATGGCACAGCGTTCTGCTTATCAAAACATGCGTGCATTGTTGCGGCGCAACTTCGCGTTGCTGCAAAAGAAATTGAAGGACGTCCCTGGTCCACTTCGCGAGGAAGCTCGGGAAGTTCTCGCCGCGGACAAGGAAATTATCGCGTGCGAAAAACGCCTCCTCGACCGAAAGACCAATGCCGCCAAGATTCGCATTCACGGCGACTATCACCTCGGGCAAATTCTCTACACCGGAAAGGATTTTGTCATTCTCGATTTCGAAGGCGAGCCTGCGCGCGCGCTTGGCGAACGCAAACTAAAACGCTCAGCCTTACGCGATGTCGCCGGCATGATGCGTTCGTTTCAATACGCGGCCTACAGCGCGCTCTGGCAGCCTGCCATGCGCAGCGAAGACGTTCCGTTCCTCGAGCGTTGGGCTGATCTCTGGTATCGCCAGATCAGTAGCGTCTTCCTGCAAAGTTATTTGCAAACAACGTCCGCCGCGATTTTCATCCCGCAAAACACCGAGGACCTGCAAATCCTCCTCGAAGCCTACCTCCTCGACAAAGCCGTTTACGAAATCGGCTACGAACTAAACAATCGCCCCGACTGGGTCGTCATCCCCATTCGCGGCATCAAGCACATTTTGAAATCGGTGTAGATCGCTGGCGAACGGCAGCAAGTTTGCATCC
>JBAQJG010000395.1:0-1564 GCA_049300145.1 Chthoniobacterales bacterium
AAACAATCCAAAACTCGGGAGTCAAGAGTTGAAAAATGCATGCCGCAAATTCTCAATCGAAAGGGATTAAATGATCAGTAATGCCACCAAACGTGCGACTCTTCGCGCGACTCACCTTGTCTTAAGCATTCCGATACTCGGTTACATTTATGGTGAGCCTTCGCAAGTTCAACAGTACGCCGGTGCTGCTCGGTTTGTCTTCGCGGAAGACTTGGTTGGTGATTCGTGCGCGACGTTCAAAATGATCGGGCCTGTTCATGCCGTGCAGCCAACTCGCGAAGGCTCTCGGAGTGGTTGACCTTTATCGTTCGGCGGCGGAGGCGACTCGTGGGTTCTTCGTTCACCTGAGCTAACTCACGCAACAACCAAGGAGCAAATCGTGACCGATCCTAAGTACGCGGCCTTTAGAGCGCTCGATCCTTTCTTCAACATAGTTCAGCAGGGTCTGGCCGGCCTGGTCGATGGCGACCACTATTTCGATACCATTGCCGAGGACGCAGTGTTCGAATTTCGATATCATTTCCCCGGATGGCCCCAGACGCTTCGTGGTCGTGACGCCCTGATGGCACTCTATGCGGGCTACGGCAACAACATCGTCCTCCACGGCGCTGACGAGCTCGTCGTGCACCGATCGCAGGACCCTCGCGTTGTCATCATCGAATACGATGTCCATGGTAAGATTGTCGCGACCGGCTCCTCATACGACAACCGGTTCATCTCGGTCGTTACCATTGAGGGCCGAAAGATCGTGCAATGGCGGGACTATATGGACTCGCTGGCAGCCATGACTGCGCTTAGTCAGGTGCAGTAGCAATTGTTTGGGCTTCCGCGAGCTGCAAAGGATGAGGCACATCGGGGTACGCATATACGAATCGCCACATGTGGGAGGCTCCTGGGTTCGGTGTCCGTGCGAGTGGGCGGGAAAGGGGGCTAGAGCGTTTTCGGAGTTCAATGTCTCCCCGGCCGCCGCGGCAGGTGAGCTTTGGCGTTAGGCGAAAGATTTTGTAATTACGCGACGCGGCCGCAGCAGTTTTTATATTTTTTGCCGCTGCCGCACGGGCACGGTTCATTCCGACCGACTTTCGGCATTGATCGCCGAATCGGAAGATCGAGCGTCATTTCGCCAGCGCCATCGCCATCGGCAGCAACACCGGTCATCGCGCCGACCGGCTGAGGCTGGCGTGCCCGAGCCGGAGCGTTTGCCGTCGGTGCAGTCGGGGCGTGTTCGCGCAACAAAAATTGCGGCAGCGTGGCCAGGAAATTTTCGAACGCCTGCAAGTTTGAAGTGCTGCGGAAAAGATTGTGCAGAACTTCGTTCTTAATGTTCGCCATCAACTCGACGAACATGTCGTAGGCCTCGGTTTTGTATTCAATGAGCGGATCTTTTTGCGCGTAACCGCGCAGATAAACCCCTTCGCGCAACGCGTCCATCGCGTAGAGATGCTCCTGCCAAAGCCGGTCGATCGCGTTCAAGATGATGTAACGCTCGAGACTTTTCACCGCCGTCGCTTCTTCGTGCGAAGATTTTCGCTCGTAAGCGTCTTTGATCTTCCCGATCAGGAAC
>JBAQJG010000396.1:0-1574 GCA_049300145.1 Chthoniobacterales bacterium
CGCCGTCATCGTTGGAGATCACGCATTTTTGGTCACGAGCACCGATGCGATAGTGTCGCTCGCGAGGTCGTTTCAATGTGGCGGCGTCCCCACGTGTTGGATCCGGACCGGCCGAAAATCAAGGCGGCAGAAGATTCGAACGGTCCCGCGTTGCGACCCTGGTCGGATTTGACAGGGTGTCCGCCGAGTTCCCCGGGACGGTCGATAGCGATTGTTAGCCATAAATCGGTTCTAATTGAGCCAAGCACCTTGCAGGTTTGAATTGCAAGGCAGCTCCTACTTTCGCGTGGCTATCCGGCCGTCGATGCGCAGACACTACCGAGTACCTCGCCCGCCTGACACGATTGGCTCATACTGGTATTTCGCCGACAATGAAAGTCAGTACTGTATTTCGCACGGACGTAACGAGATTGCGTCACATTTTGTCGGTACTTTCAGCAAGTCGCCAGCGCATCCGTCAACGGGAAAGCAGATAACAAAGGTGATGATCCTCATTCGTGCGATGCCCTGACGTCCGCGCGCATCCCGACGACGATCAGCAAAAAAGTCTACGATTTCCTGAAAACCTTTTTGGCTGCGAACTGGGCATCTGACTCCGAAGCGTAGTCACCAGGCGTCACAAAGTTGGTTGTCGTCTGGCCCCCGCTGAAAAGTCCGGACCGCGCATGTAGGTGATGGCCGTGCGCCAATGGTCCCAGCCCGCGCCGGCAGGCGACTATCGAGAATTGAAATATCTTGGCCAAAGCGGGCGCGCAGCTATAGCCGCCGTACGGAAAACAGTCGACCGGATTTTCGCGGACCCCCGCTACGCTTACAGGCACGGCAATTGAGGATGGGAAGCAACCATCAGAGCGAACGCTGGTGTTTTGCGCACCTGCTCCGCGATGTTCGCATTTGGGAAAATCGTTTCTCTTTCCAGTAACCTTTACCGGTTAGGTTAAGACCTGGATTACGTTGCTCGATCTTAAAGCCGTTGTATGGTCGGATTTGATGAAATCCGATCGCAAAAAATCACTTGCCAGGAAGGGTGGGGCAAAACCAAAAGCATCCGGGTGTCGAACCGCTAATCCGGATCTTGCGCAGCAATATGAAAACTTGTGTCGTCTCCGCGAGAAGGTTCGCGCGATATCAGAAAAGACTCGAGGGTCGCGTCCCAAAGGTAGCCACTGAAGTTACGAATTTCGGGCCGCCGTTTTTTGAAATTCAGGTCGATCCAATCCGAAAATCCTCAAGTCGCTTTCCGAGGTGAAGTTGCGCGCTGATCCATCGCGGCTGCTTGCCCCGGCCGGACCACGTTTCGAATGGTGGCGATAGATTTCGATATTTCGGCAAGACTGCCGGATAGGGTCGACGAGGTGGTACAACCTGCCTTGTAGATTTGCCGAAGCGCCTATTAGCATCATGGAGTCGATCAATACGCCGTTCGAGTTCCCTCACTTCAGCAGCAATCTTTGCAGTTAGGATTGCCTCAAGCTCCCCGTGAAATTTCCAAAGCTCATCGACCGACAGCGATGCCAAGTCGCTCGCAGCGAAAAATCTGCGGTTCTTGTTTGTGGCTTCTGCCACAATTGACG
>JBAQJG010000397.1:0-1742 GCA_049300145.1 Chthoniobacterales bacterium
CGGCCGGAATCTGAGCGGTTGATTTTCACCTGGGCTAATGAATACACCGCGCAAAACTATACTGTGGCAGGTTTGGTGAACATGGTGGCGCCAGACAAAACAGATTATTACTTTGATGACGTACCACAGTCAGTGCCGCAGCTGGGAAAATACATTTTGATCTACCAGAGGAAATCCTAAGGAAATGACAAATTAATGACGAAGCTTGAATGGCAAAAACACGCACGACAGCCTTTGCGTCTTTCGTGGTTTCTTCATTTGGATTTACTTCGTCATTCTTTCGAACGCAGCGCATGCACCGGCTCAGAGCTCAATCGATAAGCTCACCTAAAGTCAACCACGGATGGCTCACTATCGCCATCTGCATCGCTCTAGCGGGTCTGACATGGCTTATTTTTGGTCAAACGCTCTGGCACGACTTCGTTAACTATGACGATCCGCGTTACGTCTATGAAAACACGAGAATAACAGGTGGGCTCAGCATCAGCGGTATTGCCTGGGCGTTTACTCATATCCATTCCTTGAACTGGCATCCGCTGACGACCATTTCGCACATGCTCGACTGCCAGCTATACGGGTTGAAGGCGGGATGGCATCATTTTACGAATGTCCTCCTCCACACATTGGCGACGATTCTCCTTTTTCGCGCACTGGAACAGATGACTGGAGCGGTGTGGCGTAGCGCTTTTGTTGGCGCGGTATTCGCAATTCACCCTTTACGTGTCGAATCGGTTGCCTGGATCGCGGAACGAAAGGATGTGCTGAGCGGCGTTTTCTTCATGCTGACGCTGCTTGCCTACGTGTGTTACGTGCGCTCACCTCGGGTCGGACGTTATCTAGTCGTGGTGTTCCTCTTCGTCTGTGGCCTCATGTCTAAACCGATGCTGGTAACATTGCCATTTGTGCTTTTGCTTCTCGACTGCTGGCCTCTCGCTAGAATCAAAGGTCAATTCGGGAAGCGCGTCTTGGAAAAAATCCCGTTGATCGCGCTATCGGCTGTTTCGAGTATCATCACGTTTCTTGTGCAGAAAGGTGCAGTCGGCCGGGCCGAGGACTTGCCGATATTGGAACGAATCAACAACGCAGTAGTCAGCTATGTCCTCTACATCTGGCAGATGCTGTGGCCGGTGAACCTCGCTGTGTTCTACCCGCATCCTGAGAACCGGTTACCGTTTTGGGAAATCGCCTCCTGTCTCCTCCTTCTAATTTGTATAACCGCGGTAGCGATCGGTCTACGAAAACAGCGCCCCTATCTGGTTACGGGTTGGTTATGGTATCTCGGAATGCTTGTCCCGGTTATCGGACTCGTGCAAGTCGGCTGGCAGGGCCGGGCTGACCGATATACGTATTTACCTCAGATTGGCTTATACATAGCTGCCACGTGGGGAGTGGCCGACCTCACCGCTTTGTATCGACATCAACGCGCAACCTTGAGCGCTGCTGCAGTAGTTCTCATTGGCGCGTTGAGCTTGTGCGCATGGGTTCAGACCTCGTACTGGCGCGACAGCGAAAGACTATTCAGGCATGCCCTTGCAGTAACCACAAACAATGATGTTGCTGAAAACAATCTCGGCATCGTCTTTTTGGGACAAGGCAAGGTGGACGAGGCTATCTCGCTCTTGCAATCAGCCGTGGATCTTCGGCCAGACAATAGCCCTGCCCATGAGAATCTTGCCAAGGCGCTCCTTCAAAAGGGTCGAGTCGCCGACGCGCTAGTTCACTACCGTAAACTACTCGAGCTA
>JBAQJG010000398.1:0-4428 GCA_049300145.1 Chthoniobacterales bacterium
GTAATGCACCGACGTAAGCGGGCTGGCGGATCAGTTCGCGGCCGGACTCCAAATAATAAAGCGGGCGCCAGCAATAACGCGGCGCGAAATCCGTGGAATTGGGTGCAGGCATTTGGTGGAGCAGTCCCCATTCGTCACGCTGCGCTAATGGATCGGTGGAATGAAAGAACGGATCGTCCGAGGCTTGCACTAGAATGCCACTCAATCCCGTTGCGAGTGCGATCAGAATTGCCCTTTTCATACAGAGATCACTTGCTGTCTTTTACGACGTCTTTCACCGACGGCAAATCGGGCGGCGGCAATTGCTTGCCATCGCTCGTCTTTGGGCAGTCCGGGCAATCATCCTGCTCAAGTTCCGGACCAAAGTGAGTTCTATCCTCCGATTTCTGGCGCAGCCGATACAGATCGAGCTTTGTCAGCGTCACTTCCGGGCGCATCAAGATGATTAGTTCAGTCCGCATCTGAGTAGTGGAAGTATTGCGGAACAGAGCGCCAACGTATGGGATGCGATCGAGAATCGGAATGCCGGAAGTATTTCTCATTTTGCTGTCCTGGATCAAACCGCCCAGCACAATTGTCGATCCATTTGCGGCGGAAACACTCGTGCGGATGTAACGCGTAGCGATGTTCGGAATCGAATTTCCATCGATTATCGTGGATCCTGCGAGACTATCGATTTTCTGGAGAATATCGAGCGACACTTCCTTGTCCGAGTTAATCAGCGGCACGACCTCAAGTTGGAGGGCCACTTTTTTGAATTCGATGTTAGAGGCTACGGCAGGAACGCCCGTGGTCGTCGTGGAATTAACCACGCTGGTAAGGGAGGCAACCGGAACTGGGATTTCTGTGCCACTGGCGATGATCGCCTTTTTATTGTTGCTCGTGAAAACCATCGGCCGCGAGATCACGCGAAAACGTCCGGTCGAGCTGAGTACATGAACGACCGATGCAAGGGTGTTTCCGGCGGCGAGATAGACGTTCGCTCCACTGGCGGCATTCGTTGCCAGCTGCGTGAAACTGATAAGGCCTTTCCCAGGGTTGAAGATGTTTCCACCAGTAGTTGTTGTAGTCGGTGAGCCGCCGGGACTGGGGTTTGGACTGGTTGTGGTGGTGCCGCCTCCCGCAAATGGAGTGATGCCAGTGAACTTTGTTGTGCCCGCAACCTTGTTGTTCGCTCGAAGAAAATAATCGACGCCGAACTCTTCATCCTTGTTCAGCGTCAATTCGCCGATCACTGTGCTAAGCGCGACCTGCGGCGCTTTCACGTCCATTTCATCGAGAATTTTTTGCACTTTTACCACCACCTCGCGATTACCCAGGACGATGATGGCGTTCGCGCGCTGGTCAGCGATGATTTTGGCGTTACCCACCGTGACCGCTTTCGGCGCGGTATCGACCGGCTGGGTCTGGAGCTCTTCGGAAATATTCAAAGTACTCTCGCCACCTGTAGAGCTGGTTGACGTTCCTCCCAGATTTTGGCCCTGCCCACCAGTGCCCGCGCCCGTGCGGCGCGGCGGCTGCTGTTGTGGCGGACTGGCGCCGCCTTCGGCACCGGGCGCGGCGCCGCCGGGCTCAGTCAAAGCTTGAACCAGAACAGGCAGGACATCACCAGCGGAAATATATCGCAACGGACGCGTGACCGGCTTGGCAAATTCGACGTTGGCATCAAACTCCGCGACCAATTTGCGAATGAACGGCATGTTGATTGGCCGGGTCACGACATGAATGCGGTTCGTGCGCACGTCGGCGGTGAGTTTGATTTTGCCCACCACCACCGCTTCCTCGGAGAGCGCGGCCAACGCGCCAACTTCATTTTCAACCGGCACCGGTTGAGGCACGGGCGCTCGCACGCCACGCACCCCGGCTGGATATTGGGCACCCGTTTTATCGCCTTTCTCGAAGATATCTTTCAATAGATCGACCACCTTGCTCGCGTCGGCGCGCTCCAGCTTGATGAACTCGCTTACCACTTCCGCCGGCGGGATATCGACCTGATCCACAATTTTGACCAGGCGGCGAATGATTCCGCAATTTTGCGTCACGAGCAGGCTGCCAGACTTCGGGAGCGCCAGGATCGGCGCGGGGTTCGTCCCGGCCCCGCTCAAATATTGGGTGAGCGCTTGCTGGAGCTCGATCGCATCGGCGTAACGCAATTTGAAAAGATAGCTGATGACCTGATCGCCCGGCGGGATTTCCGATTCATCGGAAATGACCGGCACTGACGCCGCTCGAGGATTCTTCCCCGTGCCGACGACTTCGATGATGTCGCCCTCCGCTGGCACGAGCGAAAAACCGTTCAACGACAGATTCATTTCGATGATCCTGATCGCTTCTTCGCGCGACACCGGCTTGCTGACGAAAATGTTCACCTTGCCCTGGACGAAATTGTCCATCACCAGCTTTTTGCCGGTCAGCGTTTCGTAGAAATGCAGGACATCCTGGACGTCGCTGTTTGGAAACTGCATGTTCGGTACCGTGTCCGGTGCGCCAGAAGGCACATTTGGAGCCACCGGAGGAGGCGTGGCGACCGCCACCTCGGGAATTGGCGTTGGCCCGGGAGGGGCGGCCTGGCCGAAAACGCCACCCGATAAGGCAAGCAACATCGCAGCTAGACAGGGAAGTCTGAACACAAGCTTATTTACTTATTCACCATACCACGGTCAATCCGCTTCACCTAGAGCTGGTTTCAAAAGTCTAAACCACTTCTAAAAAAGACCGCGGCTGTAAGCTCGACAGTTGAAACCGCGCTGCATTAAAAAAATATCAATGTTACCGAAAATTTCCATGCTCGTCCTGCTGGCTGGGGCAGTTATTTCAGCATCAAGCGTTCCCGCGACGGAATTTCCCTCGACTGCTCCATCCAGCAAACAACAGAGCGACCAGTTCGTTATCGAAATCCGAGCAGTCATCCAAGCACAGCAGGAAGCTTGGAATCGCGGCGATATCGACGGATTCATGAACGGATATGCCCGCTCAAAATCGACAATTTTTGTTTCCGAAGACACCGTCACCCGTGGCTGGCAAACTGTGCGGGATCGTTACAAGAAAAAATACTTCAATCGCGAAAAGATGGGCACGCTAAAATTTTCCACTTTGGAAATCACGCCGCTCGGCGCCGATTCCGCGGTTGCGCTCGGCCGCTGGAAATTGAAACGGGCGAAAGATCAACCGCACGGCCGTTTTACTTTAATCTTCCGCAAAACCGCCGATGGTTGGCGAATTGTACACGACCACACGTCGGCGGCTGCGTCGTCGCCTTGATTCACGCATTACGATTTAACGAGTCACGAATTACGCACTCAACCGCGCGAGCAACTTCTCATGAATATTGTCGAATCCGCCATTGCTAAAAACAGCCACGATGTCGTTACGTTGCAACATCGGCACAATTCGATCGACAATTGCATCCGCGTTCTTTTCATAAAATGCCGGGCGGCCGGCGGCCGCAATGGCGTCGACAACTGCCTCCGGGTTTAATCGCTCCTCCTGCGGGATTTGCTCAAGCTTCGCGACTTGCGCGATGAAAACGCCGTCGGCCACTTTCAACGCGTCGGGCAATTGCTGCTGAAAAACGGCGCGGCGCGTGGTGTTCGAGCGCGGCTCGAAAATCGCCCAGATGCGATGGTCGGGATAGCGCTGACGCAGCGCGTGAAGGGTTTGCCCGATCGCCGTGGGATGGTGTCCGAAGTCGTCGATGACTATCACCCCGCGCGCTTCGCCACGCACTTCCTGGCGGCGCGCAATGCCGGAAAAACTTTTTAGGGCGGCACGAATTTTCGGGCTTGGCACATCGTAAAAGCGCGCCGCCGTCGCAGCCATCGCCGCGTTGCGCACATTGAATTCGCCGATGAGCGGGATCTCGAAGCTGTCATCGCCAAGTTTGAAACGCGACCCATCCGAAGAATACACGGCGTCGCGAATTCGCTGGGCGCAATTCTCCGAGAAACCGATCTCGATCATTTGCGCGAGGCAATCGCGGGCGACTTCCACGCAATTGTGATCGTCGCCATTCAGCAAGACCATTCCATTCTGCGGAACAACGTTGAGCAGACGCCGGAAACTCAGTTTGATCTCATCGAGATTGTTGAAGATGTCGGCGTGATCGAACTCGATGTTGTTTACAATCACCAATTCCGGCAGGTAGTGAATGAACTTCGAGCGCTTGTCGAAGAAGGCTGTGTCGTATTCGTCGCCTTCAATCACAAAATATTTTGAATCGTTCAGCCGCGCGCCTTGCCCGAGATCTTTCGGCAGTCCGCCGATGAGATAACCGGGCTTGCGCCCGGCTGTTTCCATGATCCAGGCGAGCAAGGCTGTGGTCGTTGTCTTTCCGTGCGTGCCGGTGACAACGAGATTGTGCCGGCCGCGCAGGAAATAGTCCTTTAAAACTTCCGGCAACGAGAGGTAAAAAAATTTGCAGTTCAGGAC
>JBAQJG010000399.1:0-2554 GCA_049300145.1 Chthoniobacterales bacterium
CGCGCACCGGCCAGCAAAAAGCCACGGCGCGTTTCAAGGTCAACCAGCAATTCCTTCTCATCGGCGACCTCGGTGTCGGCGGAGATTTTCGCGGTATGGTAAGATATCTCATCCGCTTCCGCTGAAATGCGACGAGCCATTCGTCTTATTCTGTGCAACGCACTGGCCGGGTCCGCGCTGCTCGCGCAGAGCGCCGTCGATCTGCCGCAACAGGAAGAAAGGGACAAAGCGAAACGGGCGGTCGCGAAGCAGCAGGAGAAGCAGGCGCAGCGGGCAAGCGTGATCGAATTTCGCGGCCAGCACGTGTTTGATGAAAAGGAATTGCGATCGCAATTAAAAGAGCAGATCACGACGATCAATGATTTCGGGTTAACCGCAGCGCGCGGAGATGATCTCGCTTTTTTCCTCGCGGTTTTTTACCGGAAACATGGTTACGCGAAAGTGGACGTGCATTATGTGATCGAATCGGGCGATCGTTTGCGTCTGGAAATCAACGAAGGCCCGCTCCTGACGTTGGGGAATGTGATTTTTGATGGCAACGCAAAAGAACCAGCAGACAAGCTATTTGCGTACGCGGTCGGGCCGACCCGCGAACGCTATTCGAAATTGCAAAGAAATCTCCCGTTCGTCGCGGCCGACATTCAAGAAGGCGCCGATCTTGTCCACCGGTTCTATATCGCGGAAGGATTCCTCGATGCTGTGATCGATCCTCCGCGCTGCACCTATCGCGAGCAAGGCAACCAGGTGGACGCGACCATCCCGATTCACGAGGGGAAGCAATATTTTTTCGGCGAGGTCTCATTTACCGGGCGGGCCATTTACGACGCGGAAACATTGCGCGGGCAAATGCTCGATCTCTTGCAGCAACCGTACACCGATGCACGCGTCGCCGATATCCCGCGACGCTTGCAGACTTACTTTAAGACGCGCGGTTACTATGATGTGAAAGTCGAAGCGACTGGCGCGCCGGAGCAGGCCGTGAATGGTCGCGTTCCGGTCGAGATCGCGATTGCTGCCGGACCGCTTTACCATTTTGACGGTGTGACGGTGACTGGACTCGATCGTCTGCACCCCAGTTATGTCACCAAGCGATTCAGCAAGCTGAGCGGCCAAACTTATAGTCCAGACGTTCTCGACGAGAGATTCCGCACGCTGATGCGGACAGGTCTCTTCAATGTCCTGCAAATCAAACCGGTGCCGGTCGATGGAAATTTATTGCGGCTCGACATTTCGGCGGAAGAAGCCAAGAGCAAGGAATTCGGTTTTTCCATCGGCTACGGCTCATACGAAGGCGGGATTTTCGGCTTGCAATTTCGGGATCGCGATCTCTTCGGTTACGGACGTCCCTTCACCACCTCGATTGAAGTGTCGCAGCGGGGCTACAAAGGTGAAATCGCGTACGAAGACCCGTTCTTTTTCGATACTGATTTTGCTTTCAAAGCGCGGCTGGCGGCTTTGACTTTCGATTTCGACGGCTATTCCAAGTTCGAGCTGGGCGGCCGCCTCGAATTGACACGCAAGATTACAAAGCAAGACGAGGCCGGCGTGATCTTCGCCGTTCGACGTGTCGAAATAACCAGCGCCGAGATCAAGCCGGTTTTCCTGGGTGAGACGCCATATTTGGTGAACACGCTGGGCTTCACGAACACGTTTGATCTGCGCGAGAGCCCTCTCGTGTCGCCCCGGGGGCTCGTCATCAATAACACCCTGGATTTGGCCCTGAGCGCATTCGGGAGCGAGATCGAATTCGTCCGCGGCACAGGCCGGGTCGGTTACTATCTTCCTTTCGGACCTAAGCCGCTCGCTCCCGGTGTGGTCGAAAATAACACGGACAGCGGCTTGCAGCGCTGGTTCCGGCAGTCCTCCCTCGCGTTCGGCGCCCGCGCCGGCATTATTCATTCGCTCACGACGAGCGGGGCAGACGAGGCAACGGCGATCCCGATCGACGAACGCTTTTTCAATGGCGGCGGGAATACCGTGCGAAGTTTCGGCGAACGCGACCTTGGCCCCCACGATCACAGAGGTCATCCGATCGGTGGCGAATTTTTTACGATCTTTAACATTGAGTACACCGTTCCGATTTTCGGTGAATTGGAGGGCGCGCTATTCACCGATGCCGGTAATCTTTTGCCGAGTGCGGAGGAACCCGGCCTCAACGAGATGCGTTACGCGCTCGGCGTCGGCTTGCGCTACAAGTTGCCCATTGGACCAGTCCGTCTTGATTATGGAGTTAATCCTAATCCGCAGAATGGCGAAGATTCCGGCGCATTCCATTTCAGTTTTGGCTTTGCTTTCTGATTGCCAGCCAGGGACGCGCGTCCGTCGATTCCTTTTCGCAGAGAAAAGTCGTGCGACAACTTCTCGGCCTTAGAAATGAAAAAACCACAATCAAATTTGCACACTGGTGTGAGTGAACTCGGCGATGTTCCGCCGGCGGTTTTTCGCGAACAACTTCATCAGCTTGCCGATTGGATTGCAGATTATCGGGAAACAATCGCTGAGCGTCCGGTCGCCCCAAACGCAAAGCCGGGCGCGATCCTTGCCGCATTACCGG